>NZ_JACSKL010000006.1:0-196290 GCF_018617585.1 Exiguobacterium sp. s129 | reverse complement strand
ACTTAAGTCGCGATGCGGCTCCGGGATTGCCTGCGGAAAGCGTGGGCGCCGGAAGGACGAGTTCGAACATGTTATTTGTCAACAAGCTGGGGGTCTCGTATGAGACCCTTTTTTCGGTTAAAAATATTTTGCTTGTCCTCTTAGCTAGTGTAGGATAGTAAGTGAAGAAACGAGGAGGATAGGCTATGAAACAACAGATAAAAAAACGGTTGAGCTGGGTCATTTTGGCCGGCATCCTCATTGTCGGGGCATTACTCGCTTATAATTTTTACGTACTCATGAATCTGAATGGTGAAGAGGAAGAACAGGTTGAACCGTTCTACTCAAATGTCGTGATTGGGTATCAAGAGCGTAAACTTCCGAAAGAAGGGGAAACACTCGAAGAACGAGAGTACCTTGTCACGTATGATGAAAACGGACATTTTATCTCAGAAGTCGTTATGGGACCAAACGTGGGTGCAAAAGCAGAGTGGGATGGAGAAACGTATTTGGAGTTTAATCCAGATGGAGAAGAGGTCTTGCGTCAAGAGACCAATTCCGGAGCGGTTGCACCGCATCCATTCCTATCCCGCGCCACGAATGAACAGATTCGTAAATGGCTAGACGATGGCACACTCGGGTCAAGTGAGGGCGAGACAGATTTAGTCGGTCGAACAGCGCAAGCTTATGTGAAGTCTGAAGCGGCTGAAACGGTTCCTGAAGAATGGGTTCAAAACTATCCATCTATTTTTAGTGAAGAAGATAATAAAGAGACAGTCACATATTATGTCGATGCGAATGAACGGATTTTGCTTGCGGCAGAATCGCGGAATAACGGAAAGTTGTTCCATTCGATTCGAATGACATCTTTTGAATCAAGATAATCCGATGGGGAGCAGACAACATGTCGGCTCCCTTGTCGTCTGAAAGGGAGAACAGAATGAAACAAATTCAAGTTGAACAAGTTCAAACGGATTTGACGAACTGGGAAGCTGGAGAAAAGATTAATGAGGCGGCGCTTTTATCTTATGCGCACTGGTCACGTGCGACTGGGCATGAAGAAGAATTGATTCGTTCATTGACATTGCTTGCTACATATCGACTCGAGCAGAAGGAGTCGATGGACCCGTTATTGAACCGCTGGGTGAAAGAATTAGAGTCGATGAATGCGTTACCTCCGGAATTACGTCTGTTTCAATTGAACGAGCAATTGCGTCGTTCAAAACAAGCGCTTCAAATCGATTGGCCGACACTTCGCGAAGCAGATTACGCCTCAATGAAGGTACAAATTTTGACGGAATATGAGTCAAAAACATCTGCACTACTTGACCAACTCGACCGACTTCACGATGAAGTGGAGGCGGCCAAGTCTGATTTGCGGGACTCAGAATGGCGGGGACAACTCGAGAAGATATTCGAGGCAATCATCGAGGCGATGCAGGAAGTCGCATCGTTAGAGGATGATACGGCATCTTTACTCGCATCGATGCAAGGGAACTACTTCAGTCGAGAAGCGTTTCGTCGCTTCGGTGAACGCGTTGTGCTCGTCAAAGAGCGACTCGATGCAATCTGTCAGTTGCTGCCGGAACGTAAAACGGAGACACGTTCGAGCGCCATCGAATCACTTGAGGAAATGATTGGTCTAGATGACATCAAAGACCGTGTGAAAGCATGGTATCGCTTCCTGCTCTTCCAGAAAGAACGAGAAAAAGCAGGGTTTTCATCGAAGCATCAACCTTCCCTTCATCTCGTTTTTACGGGTAATCCAGGTACCGGGAAAACGACGCTTGCTCGACTCATGGCAGAGATTTATTTTGAACTCGGCCTGCTCAGTCGACCGGACCTCGTCGAAGCGGATCGCTCAAGCCTAGTCGGCGCATATGTCGGACAAACGGAAGAACAAGTGATGAATAAAGTCAAAGAAGCAGAAGGTGGCGTCCTGTTCATCGATGAGGCATATGCACTAAAACGTCAAGATGCAAGCGGAAGTGACTATGGGCAAGCTGCAATCGACACGCTCGTCGCAGCGATGACGAGCGGCGAATATGCCGGGAAGTTTGTCGTCATCTTGGCTGGTTATCCAGAAGAGATGCGTCATTTCCTACTTGCGAACCCTGGTTTACGCTCACGATTCCCAGAATCGAATCATTACGAGTTGCCAAACTATCGGGATGAGGAATTAGTCGCTATCGGTGAAAAAGTGGCACAGGAAAATAATTATGTGTTGACGGAGGAAGCAAAACGGTCACTTCTGACACGGATCGACCGTGAACGTGTCGATTCGACGTTCGGGAATGCGCGAACGGTTCATAACATCTTACTCGATGCGATGTTTAAAAAAGGATCTCGTTTCGGTGCAGATGCCCCTCTAGACGAGATGGCGCTTTTGACCGAAGAAGACTTTGATCAACCCGAAGAAGATGCGAGTCCAACATCGTTGGACGACCTTGTCGGTATGGAAGATGCCAAAGCTCAATTGGCAGAGATTGAAGCACTCGTGAACATCCAAAAGAGACGAAAAGCGCTCGGTCTGAAGACGGCACCCGTCCAACTTCATATGACACTCACGGGGAATAGTGGAACGGGTAAGACAACTTTTGCATATCTGTATGCTCAAATGTTGAAGCGTACAGGATATTTGAAGCGTGGACACGTCAACGTTGTCAGTCGAGCGGATTTGGTCAGTGGCTATGTGGGACAGACCGCACAAAAAACGAAGGCGGCGATTCGTGATGCACTCGGTGGCGTATTACTCATTGACGAGGCATACAGCCTGAATGGAGGAGCGAATGATTACGGTCGAGAGGCAATCGATACACTTGTCGATGAAATGCCGAAACATGGCGAAAACCTTGTTGTCGTCCTTGCGGGGTATGAAGGTCCGATGAGACGGTTGATTGAATCGAATCCTGGACTAAGCAGTCGCATGAAACGTACGATTCATTTTGAAGATTATTCGCAAGAACAGCTAGTCGAGATTGCTGTGAACTATGCGAACCAATTTGGATACGAGTTGGACGAACAAGCATTCGAAGCGTTATCGATTCGATTAAGTGAAATCAATAACGCGAATGCACGGACTGCCTTGTCTGTCATCGATGAGTCAATCGCTCGTCAATCGTATCGACTCATGTCGGAGGAAGAAAACGAGACATCTCTCCAACAATTATTAGTAGTAGATATTAAGAGTAAACTATAATACACTAGTAGTAGGAAAGAAGGATGATTCAATGCATACGATTCAAATCCCAGTTAGATATCAAGAAACGGACATGATGGGAATCGTCTATCATGCCAACTATTTAGTTTATCTAGAGATTGCTCGCACCGAACTGTTACGTCAGCTCGGTGTCGAATACAAAGACATGGAAGAAGCAGGTTTCGTTTCGCCGGTGACGAACGTATCGATGGATTACAAGCGAAGCGTAACGTTTGGCGATACGGTTCATGTGCGCGTATGGGTCGACCAATACTCAAAGATCAGAACGATTTATGGGTATGAGTTGACGAACCAAGATGGTGAGCTCGTAGGAACAGCCAAGACGACTCATGTTGTGGTCAAACGAGGAGATTTCAAACCGATTCGTCTCGATCGAGAGTTCCCGAAATGGCATGACATGTACATGAACGTCATGAATCCTGTCTAAGAATCTTCTGTCTTCGTACCGTCAGTATGGTATCATATCTTGACGGTACTTTTTGTTATCTAGAAAGGGGAAAATCGCATGCGTTATCCATCAGTCTTGATGGTTTGCGGCGCCTTGACGTTCATGTTAGCCGGTTGTACGACAAACGAGCAAGTTGAACCGAAAGAACCAACGACACAGTCATCAACAATAGATGAACCACAATCAGAACCAAACGAACCGACCACGGATCAGGAAGTGGAAACCGAGTCACCAACAGACGAAGAAACAACGGAGTCTGAACCGGAAGTCGAAGAACAACCAGCTGAGCCGACACCGCCAGCAACAGAAGAGCCGACTACTCCTGTTCAACCGATTGAAGTCGATGGGGTGGCAAACTTGGAGTTAGAAGAATTGATTCTTGTAAACAAGCAAATTGCATTGCCGGCTAATTATCAGCCGAGCGACTTAGTTGAGGCCAACATCGATTTCGTCGACTCGACTGTCGGTGAGCGTCGGATGATGCGAAAAGAGGCGGCACGTGCAATCGAAGAATTGATGAGTGACGCAAAAGCGTCTGGCATTGATTTGAAAGGGACGAGTGCGTTTCGTTCATACGGTTATCAGGTGACGCTATTTAATTCTTACGTTGAGCGGGATGGTAAGGAACAAGCGATGAAATATTCTGCTCCACCCGGACACTCTGAACATCAGACGGGTCTTGCAATCGACGTCTCGAGTGCTTCTGTCAATTATCAACTCACACAAAGCCTTGGTGAAACGGTTGAAGGAAAATGGCTGGCAGAACATGCTCACGAGTATGGCTTTATCATTCGCTATCAAAAAGCGTTTGAGAAAGAGACCGGCTATATGTATGAACCGTGGCACTTACGTTATATCGGCACTGAACATGCGAAAGAAGTGCACGCATTGAATCAGCCGTATGACCGATATATTGAGGAATATATGAAGTAAGGGGAATTGCGATGCCATATATGACAGAAATCATCATTATCATTTTAAGTTATTTACTCGGTGCGATTCCGTTTGCGCTCATCATCGGCAAGCTCGGCTATCGAGTAGACGTTCGCGAACATGGGAGTGGTAACTTAGGTACGACGAATACGTTTCGAGTTCTCGGAAAAAAAGCGGGAATTCTTGTTTTACTTGGTGACATGGGGAAAGGACTAGTCGCTGCACTACTACCTCTATTATTCGGAAGTGAGATGAGTCTGCTTCTTGCTGGAATTCCGGCAGTCATTGGACATTCTTACCCGATTTTTGCGAAGTTTAAAGGTGGAAAATCGGTCGCGACGAGCGGCGGCGTACTTCTAGCAGCGTTTCCGTGGTTCTTCTTTGTCGTCGTCGGCACGTTTATTGTGACACTTCTCATTTCACGGATGGTATCCCTCTCCTCGATGGCTGCCGCTGCAGTAGGTCTCGTGACGGCAACGACGTACAGTGTATTGACAAAAGATTGGTTACCTCTCATTGTCATCGTTCCACTCGCCTTGTTTATCATCATTAAACATCGTACGAACTGGCAACGAATACGGGCAGGGAAAGAACCAAAAGTGCCACTTTTTCAAAACAAGAATAAATCTTAATTTCTTTCAGGTGCGTCCGGCCAAGACGCACTTTTTTGTGCATTGTTGTTGATTTACATAAAAAAGAAGCAAAATCATGTTGGATTTGCTCGTTCTTTACTTTCAATTTACGTTAAATTTACATGCGTTCGTTACACTAGAAAAGGAAAGATTTTAGTGGAGGAGGCAGGGACGTGTCTTTAATCGGTGAAGAACGTAAACAAAAAATTGTCGAGTGGATCGAACGAGAAGGTAAAGTGAAGACGAGCGAATTGATTGAACGATTGAATGTATCAGGGGAATCGATTCGACGTTATCTAGAAGAACTAGAGAAAGAACATCGGATTAAGCGTGTTTATGGGGGTGCGGTTCTTCATCAGAGCATGTCTTTTCAGCCGATTGTCATTGCCAACATGGATGGCATCCGCCGTATCGCGTATACGGCATTTCAATTGATTCCAGACGATACGTTACTCTATATCGGTCATGGGGTTGCAGCCGAACAAGTAGCATCTCGTTTACGAGGACGAAACGTGACGGTGGTCACGCCATCTTTAACGGTCGCCAAAGCCTTGTTTGAACAACGGGCGAAAGGTGTGCTCGGTGGCGAGATCCAGTTGTTAGGTGGTACAATCGATCCGAAACATCTCGTGACGACAGGCGAACAAGTTCTCGCACAACTCCAAACCTATATGTTCGACCTTGCCATCTTATCTGTTGAAGGGGTCGATTCAACCCTTGGTTTGACGTGCGATGCTTTCGGACTCGCTAGTATCACACAATCGGTGATGTCGCAAAGTCGCGAGACATTCTTATTAACCGACCATACCCAGTTGAACCAACAAAAAAGATATCGGGTGTGCGACTTTTCAAAGGTGACGGCAATCATCTCAGATTTTCCGGAACCACAAGAATTTAAAGGCGTCTTAGCCGAACATGGTGTGGACTGGAAGTTCGCACCGTAAAAGGAGCGATTGTATGAAAGTAGAAGTGATTGTCACAACGTTATCTGAAGCAATCGAGGCGGAGCAACTCGGGGCAGATCGACTCGAGCTGATTGCAGATATGGAAAATGGCGGGATTACACCAAGTTTCGGGACGATTCGGAACGTGATCGAGCACGTATCTATCCCGGTACATGTCATGATTCGACCTCATACACGTTCGTTCCATTTCAACGAAGATGATGTGGAGACGATGCTAGCAGACATTGGTCTATGTCGTGAACTCGGGGTGAATGGAATCGTCTTTGGTGCATTGACAAAAAACGGGGCAATCGATGAGCGGATTTTAGGAGAAGTCATCAAACATAAAGGTGAGATGGCACTAACGTTCCATCGTGCCTTCGACGCGTCGCGTGATGTATATGAATCGCTGGATGTCTTAAATGATTTCCCAGAAATCGATATCTTATTGACATCAGGTGGTGCGAACACTGCATTAGAAGGTATCGAAACATTGATCCGACTGAACGAGCAAGCAGAGATGACTATATTGCCTGGAGCCGGCATCACGACAGAAACTTTGCCATCCTTACAGGAACGACTCAACGTCGACATGGTACACGTCGGGAATGGCGTACGAACAAACGGACAGTTGGATGGGGATAAATTCAAACAACTTCGTGGATGAGTCAAAGCGGAAAACAGTCGAAAGACTGTTTTTTTGCTATAATGAAAGAAAATACAAAGTGTAGGTGAACTCATGCAATCTTCCGTTTACAAACAATATGCGCTTCGAATGCTCTCAGGAAAATGGGGCATATCATTACTCGTCGTTTTGACTGTCATGGTCATTCAGGCGATGATCACGACACGTCTAGACCTATCAACGAATGACCCTGAAGTCCTCATGACTTCTGTGGCACTTTTGTACGGAGCGACAGTCCTTCTCGCGCCAATCGAGCTCGGGAAGAATTGGGTGTTTCTTCAGGTCGCTAAAGATGAGAAGCCTAAGTTCGGCTTATTGATTGAAGCGTTCGGCTCGCTGAGAGAGTATTCACGAGCGGTGATTTATTACGCAGTGTTTTATTTAGGGCTGAACGTGTTGATGTTATTCCTAATTGTGCCTGGCGTCTGGTTTTATTTGACGTATCGCATCACACCGTTCATCATGCGGGACGAACCAGATTTATCAGCATTCCAAGCCATGCGAAAGAGTCGCCTAATGATGAAAGGGCATAAACAGACGATGTTAAAGCTATTCGCAAGTTTTATCGGATGGTACGCGCTCGTCCTTCTTACTGGGGGACTCGCTTACATCTTTGTCACGCCCTACTTACAGACGGCGATTTCAGGTCTCTATCTAGAAATGAAAGCGTCATATCTCGCAAAACAACCGGTCGGGTAATCCGACCGGTTGTTTACGTTCAATGCTGATCTGTCTTTTTCGGGTTAGGGGCGTCTTCAAAATCTTGTTTTTCTTGTTTAGACGCATCCGCATGCCACTTTTTCGCTTGTTCAGTGGCAATCGGTATCGCTTTCGTCTCAGAGTAGCCTTGTGCGAGCAATGCGTTCGCAATATCAATGGCTTTCTTTTTTACAAGTGGATCGAAGTTTTTCAGTGATTCAGGATAGTCTTTCATGTTCCATGGCACGAAAATCGCCTCCTTCACTCCTACTAATTCCACAAACGGCATGATTCAAACGTCTTGATGAAGGTAATACTCGATGATCGCTTGTGTTCCGTTCTCCCCGTAACCATTTTCTTCGAGAATCGAATAGAGTCGATGAGCGAGTTCGAGTCCAGGTAATTTCACTTGAAGTTCGTTTGCACTCTCGATGGCGAGTGTCATATCCTTAATAAAATGTTTGATGAAGAAACCTGGTGCATAATCTTCAACAATCATCCGTGGAACCAAGTTTTCAAGCGTCCAGCTACCGGCTGCACCTCCACGAATCGTGGGGATGAGCGCTTCCGGGTCAAGTCCTGCTCGTTTACTAAACGCGAACATCTCCGCATTCCCCATCATCGTTCCGGCAATGGCTATCTGGTTGGCGAGTTTCGCATATTGTCCGCTCCCGGCATATCCCATCCGCTCAATGGACTGTCCCATTGCTTCGAATAAAGGTTTTGCCTTATTGAAAGCAAACTCTCCGCCTCCGACCAAAATGGAAAGTGTCCCATTTTTTGCACCAATATCTCCACCAGTGACCGGTGCATCGAGCGGAAGAAGACTCCGTTCAATGGCCGTTTCGGCGATTCGTTCGGCAAGTTTTGGTGAGGAGGTTGTCATATCGATCAAGAGCGTACCTGGTTCTGCTGAATCAAGGATATTTCCTTCCCCGAAATAAATCGACTCGACATCTGATGGATAACCGACGATGGTGATGACGGCATCAGCATCTAGACATACCTCTCGAATCGTTTCGCACCATACTACACCTTCCTCTAATAGCGAGGCAGCCTTCTCTTTCGTTCTCGTATAAGCTTTTACGTCAAAACCATGCTTCATCAAATTTCGTACCATAGATTGGCCCATGACCCCGAGACCGATAAACCCGATTGTTTTCATGTAGATTGTCCCCCTAGTAATTGTTGTGAGACGAGACGCTGATAAAGTGCGTTCTCGTTTAAAAGTTGCTCGTGTTTCCCAACCCCGCTGATGCGTCCATCTTCTAACACAACGATTTGGTTGGCATGTCTGACGGTCGATAAGCGATGGGCGATCACGAGTGTGGTTCTCCCGACCATCAGACGATCGAGCGCTTCCTGGACGACGCGTTCTGATTCTGAATCCAGACTCGACGTTGCTTCGTCGAGCAGTAAAATTTGCGGATTACGTAACAATGCCCTGGCAATCGCAAGACGCTGTCGTTGTCCACCTGACAAGCGAATACCACGTTCTCCAATCTCCGTCTCGAGCTGATTCGGCATCAATTCGATAAATGACCATGCGTTTGCCATTTCACACGCCTCTTTGATTTCCACATCACTCACTTCACGTTGAAGACCATAGACGATGTTTGTCCGAACAGAACCCGACAAGACGGGAGAGTCTTGAGCGACATAACCAACGACTTGACGCCATGTATCCCGGCCATATGTTTGAATGTCGCGATTGCCGTACCGAATTGATCCCTGCGTTGGTGTGTAAAATTGTTCGACGAGCGAAAAAAGTGTCGTTTTGCCGGCGCCGCTTCGACCGACGATGGCGGTCGTTGCGCCCGGTGAAACGTGAAGAGAGAGTCCTTGGAGAACGGGCTCCGTCCCATAATGAAAGGTCACATCCTCGAAAGAGAGGTCAGCCTGCTCGATGGATTCTTGATATGTGCTGTACGGTTCAGGACGGACATCTAATAATTCAGCGATTCGTTCAGTTGCGCCACGTGCTTTTTGTAGTCTCGTCAAAAATTCACTCATGGTGATCAGTGGAGTGATGATTTGGAATACATAGAGCATGAATGCGAGCAGTTCACCCGTCGATAAGGCCCCTGTCGAGACACGATACGCTCCAAATCCGAGTATGGCAATCAACATCCCTGTCAACGTCACGTTGAGGAGAGGGATGAGAATGGCTTGAATCCGTCCTTCTTTCACACCATAATCAAACAACGTTTCGATTTTCACTTTCCCGGTCCGCACTTCCATTTGTTCTGTCGCCTGCGACTTGACGAGACGGATTTCACCGAGCAGTTCCGCAAAGAATCCGGACAGGTTACCGAGCTCCTGTTGCGTTTCTTTTGCAATGACTCGAAGCTTTCGGCCGAGTGGAATGACGATGACAAGCGTCGTCGGCACTGAAAACAAGATGACGAGTGTCATTTGCCAATCGAGCGTGAACAAGATGGCGACGGCACCGATGACCGAAACGAAAGAGGTCAACAAGCGGACACTTTGCTCGGACAACAGCTGTTGTAGTGTAGTCGTGTCATTGTTCAAGCGGGAGACGAGTTCTCCCGATTTGATCCCATCATAAAAAGGGATGGGCAGTTTGATGAGGTGGTCCCACAATGTCGTCCGAAGATTGGCGACGACACGTTGACCGACAATATGTAGCCAGTAAATCGATAACGCGCTCGTAATGACCTGGACGAGAAAGGCAATGATAAAGTATGCAATCCATTCAGGCGTCAACAGGTCACTACTCCAACGGTCAACGACGCGTTGAAGAATGAGTGGAATCGCTAGCGATGCAACGGCTTGAAGGAGCGAAATCAGAATAGCTCCAACAAACAATCCTTTAGGAGGGTTCGCGATTTTAAAAAGTTGGAAAAACGTTTTCCATGTCGATGAATTCATTTTGAACAAACCTCCTCTCTCTTTACTTTCGCTGTTTCAAAATCGGGTGTCAAGACGTCGAATCGAACGATTGAGTCATGCTAGAATAAGAAAGAGAGGTGATACATGATGAAATGGATTCACACGGCCGATTGGCATCTAGGTAAGATTGTCCATGGTCGTCATATGACAGAAGATCAGCGGAATATTTTATTCCATTCGTTTTTACAAATCGTTGATGAGGAAAAACCAGATGCGGTCATCATCGCTGGGGATTTGTATGACCGGGCCGTCCCACCCGTCGAGGCTGTCGATTTGCTCGATGAGATGTGGCGAGAGTTGGTGTTGAAGCGAGAAATCCCGGTCGTCGCTATCGCGGGAAATCATGACTCAGCGGAGCGTCTCGACTATAGTTCAAAATTGTTGAAACAAGTAGGATTACATATCGTTGGTAAATTAAACACAGAAGCTGGTCCGCTTGAAGTGGCCGGGATTCCGTTTTACCCAATCCCGTTTCTTGAGCCGGCACGTGTTCGGCACATACTAGGAAACGAAACGATTCGCACGCACCATGACGCGTTGGAGGCCGTCATCGAAGCATACGGAACCATTGAGAAGAATGCGGTCTCAGTGGGCCATAGTTTTGTCGCAGGAGGACTTGAGACCGATTCGGAGCGCCAGTTATCGGTCGGTACCGCCGGACAGGTCGCGAAAGGGCTATATGACCCGTTCTCATATACGGCTCTTGGACATCTACATAATCGTGATGCGATTCGTTCAGAACGGATTGCATACAGTGGTTCTCTCATAAAATACTCTTTCTCTGAGGTCAATCATGAGAAATCGGTAGATATTTTGGAGTTGGACGGACACTGGAAACGTAGACGTCGAACGTTGACGCCAGAACGGGACATGAGACAGATCACAGGAACGTTGGATGAGTTACTCGCACCTTCGTTTTATCAACAACAACAAACCGATGATTATTTGAAAATCGTGTTGACCGATGACAAAGCACTTTTTGATCCGATGGCAAAGCTTCGGACCGTTTATCCGAATATTCTTCATCTTGAACTGGAACTGTTACGACGCCAAGAACAGACGTCAACATTTGAACGGGAAACGCTCGAACGACAATCTGTCGAAGAGGTATATTTACAGTTCTTTGAAGCTGTACACGACCGAACGGCATCGGATGCCGTCAAACAAATGATTGAAGAAGGTGATGTCAGATGAGACCGGTCGAATTGAAGATTCAAGCATTCGGACCGTATGCGGAACGAGAAACGATTGACTTCACACAATTAGTTGGACGCTCAATGTTTGTTGTGAGTGGTCGGACGGGTGCAGGGAAGACAACCATCTTTGATGCGATGACGTTCGCATTATACGGACGGGCCAGCGGGACGCTTCGCAATGCCAGTGATTTCAGAAGTCAATTCGCACAACCTGAGTTGAAGACGGAGGTCGACTTTTCGTTTACGATTCGCGGTGACCACTATCGAATCGTGAGACAACCTCAACAACCTCACCCGAAAAACAAGACACCGATCTCACATGAGGCTGTTTTGTATGAATGGGAGGATGGTTGGAAGCCGATCGCGACAAAAGTGAACGAGGTTCAAGAGGAAGTCGAGTCGATTTTACAACTTTCATATGAACAATTCAGTCAAATCTTGTTACTTCCTCAAAACCAATTTAGACAATTGCTCGATTCGAACTCAAATGAGAAACAACAAATCCTGCAATCTATTTTCAAGACGGAGGCGTATCGTGCTTTCCAGGAGAAGTGGGCAGAACGTCTCAGCACATACCGGAAACAAGTCGAATGGGAGGTCGAGCGAACCCGTCTCAAGTTACTAGAGCTCGAAGATGAAGCGATCGAAGAGATTTCGACGAAATCGATTGATGTGATCCATCAGTGGCTAGACGAGCGCGAACAACGTTTGATTACAACCGTTGAGTCCGCAACAGAACAAAAACAGGGTCATTCGAAGAAGCTCGAACAGGCGCGTACCGAATTAGAACAAGCAAAAGCGCTTGTCAGTTTATTTCAAGAACAGCAAGAAACCTTGCAAGCTCTTGATTTATTTTTAAAAGGCGAGACAGAACGAATCGAACGTCACGAGTTGTTGCGACATTTAGAGGCAGCAGCGAACATTCGTCCAGTCTATGACCGATTATTAGAAATGAAGAAACATGTGCAACGACTGACGGTGGAGGAACAAGCATCTTCTAAAAAACTCGAACAATTACAACAAAAGCAATCTTCACTATCGGAGCAGCAATCTGCAATTGAAGAGAATAAACAAGTAATCTTATCCCTTCAAGAGCGACTTCGGTTAATTGATGAGATGTTACCGCGAATGAAAGAGCGGGCAGAATACGTGACATTACGTGAGCAACTGATGAAACGTGCGAATGAATTAAGCGCCTTTTCCAAAGAGGCTCGGCTCCAAGAACTTCAAGTCCACGAACAACAATTAGTGAAAACGTTATCGATTGAACCTGAAGAACGTGCAGTTGATGCGGAGCGACATGTCGACCGATTGATGTATTTGGTCAAACTTGAGACGAAGGTGAATGAGTTATCAAATCAGCTCTCCACTTGTGAGCGGTCCGGAAAAGAAGTGCAGCGACTGCATGCCATCCAGCAAGAAGTGATGGCGAAGTACAAACAACAAGAACAGATGAATGCGGCAAGACAACTGAGTGAAACTCTTGAAGAAGGTGAGCCTTGCCCTGTATGCGGCTCTCGTCACCATGATGTCCCACAGTTCGAAGACTTGCTTGAATCTATGGATGAAGAAGTGGAGGCGAAGGCACGTCTTGAGGAATTGACGACTCAATTGATTGAAGCGAGATCCGATTATCGTTCGCTCCATTCTCGGCTTGAAGAGGCTCGACGAGAATTTGATGAGGTTTCGAAAGATATTCAGGTGGATGGATTACTATCAGAAGAAGTCAAGAAATGGCAAGCGCATGTGGATCGCCTACAACGTGAAGAGCGGACGCGTCTCGAGAATGAACGAACGCTTCGCCAACTCACCGGTGAAATGCGACAACTTGAAGAAGAGCGACGTAACCAATTTGAAGAGCGTCAACGTGTCCTCACAGAACTTGAAGCGATACAACAAAAACTGAATGCGCTCGGTCAAACAGAGGAAACAACGTTAGAACAATTACAGACCGAGCGGACAGACCGACAAGATCGTCTCACCATACTTACGAAAAAAATTGAAGCGTTCGACCATGACTTTGAAATCGTCAAAAAGGAAACGTGGAAAGAAGAAGAGCGGCTCACTTTAATGCGGCAACAGCTTTCTGATGCGATGGAGCAATACGATTCACAAAAGACGACTTGGAATAAGCAATTAGAAGTCGCTCAGTTGAACCAGGGGCGGTACGAACAATTAGCTGATCGAATCGATCAGCGAACGAATATCCGTGAGAACTTACAACGTGAAGAAGAGGAAGGTGTCCGGTTACGACACCGCATCCAGATGATTGAGGGGAAATTAGGAAATGTAGCACAACCAGACCTTCAGTCGATTGAAACGAAGGTGAACGAAGCCAAGGATTTATACGAGCGAGCATCAGAACATCTCATCACCTCACAAGAAGCCTTGTCTAGACACCGTCAAATCATCTCCGAGTGGAATACGCTTCGTAAGGACACAGCACGTGAAGAACAGAAGTTAGAAACCATCAAGTTGATTGCAGAAACCGGAAAAGGCATCAATCCGCAAAAAATGACGTTTGAAACATATGTACAAACGGCGTTCTTCGACCAGATTTTACATGCGGCGAACATTCATTTGGACCAGATGACAAGCGGTCAGTTTCGACTAGAGCGAAAAGTGGAGACGGCAAAAGGGAATGCCAAGTCCGGACTTGAACTTCTCGTATTCGATGCGTACACCGGTCAATCACGCCGTGTACAAAACCTTTCCGGAGGGGAAGGTTTTAAAGCGTCTCTCTCACTCGCGCTTGGTCTAGCAGAAGTGGTGCAACAGTTGAGCGGTGGTGTGAGTCTTGAAACGATGCTCATCGATGAAGGATTCGGGACGCTTGATGCCGAATCTTTAGACCAGGCAATCGAATTATTGATGTCGCTTCAGGCAACAGGTCGACTTGTCGGGGTCATCAGTCATGTCCAAGAATTGAAAGATCGCGTCGATGCCCGAATCGAAGTGAAAAAATCTAGAAGCGGGTCAACGATCCAGCTGATTGTGGAGTGATCGAAATGAAACAGATGGTGACGAAGTCAAGTCTCATCAATCATTTGAAAGAAGCAGGAATTCAACGAGGAGAGTCTTTATTTGTTCATACCTCGCTTTCAAAACTCGGATGGGTATGTGGTGGTGCGCAGACTGTAATCGAGGCATTGCAAGAAGTGGTGGGGCCATCAGGACTTCTCATGATGGCGACCCAAACCGGAGACAATTCAGATCCGGCTGAATGGGAAGCACCGCCTGTTCCGGTTGAGTGGTGGCAGACGATTCGTGCCGAAATGCCACCTTATGAAAAAGAAAAGACATCAACCCGTGGGATGGGGCGTGTCCCCGAACTGTTCCGGAACTATCCGAACGTTTATCGAAGCGAACATCCGATGTGGTCTGTCGCCGCATGGGGTGAAGAAGCACAAACAATTGTGTCTGGTCACTCGATTGACGTCGGCTTCGGTCCAGGTTCACCAATCGAACGAATGATTGAACGAAATGCACGTGTTCTTCATCTCGGGTCGCCACTTGATGCGACGACACTTTGGCACTATGCGGAGTATGGGATTGATGGTCCGACAAAAATGTTCGGTTGTGCTTTGATCGAACAAGGCGAACGCGTGTGGCGAACGTTTGAACACACAGATGTGAATAGTGATCCATTTGGTGCAATCGGCGAAAATATCGTCAAACAGAGAGATGTCCATATGTTTACCGTCAATGATGCGACATGCTATTTGATTCCAGCTAATACGTGGGAGCCAGTGCAACATGCGCTCATCGCGCTTCGAAGCTGGTTAAGATAATGAATGTAGAATCGAGGGGAAGAAATAGATGAATCGTTGGATGAAACTATTGAGTATTGCGGTTCTAGTCATCTTACTGGTGGCCGGATTGGCTATCGGTGGAATCTCGGCACATATTGGTGACCAATTAACATCACCTGAGCGAGAGACGTTGACCTACACACCGAAGTCACTTGGATTGAAATATGAGAACGTGACCATTCAATCAAAAGAAGGGCATGACTTGTATGGGTGGTGGATTCCCCATCCTACGCCACGTGCGACAATTGTATTTGCTCATGGGTATGGAAAGAACCGAGAACAGGAGGATCTCCCTTTAAAAGAGTTGATGCCCGAGTTTCATGAGCAAGGATATCAATTTTTAACGTTCGATTTTCGCGGATCTGGGATTTCAGAAGGAGACCGGGTAACGGTCGGCGCGAAAGAACAATCGGACTTACAAGCTGCCATCCAATACGCAAAAGGTCGATCAGAGGGCCCAATCGTACTTTACGGAATCTCCATGGGAGCGGCGACGGCCCTCTCTACGGCAGATGATGTGGAAGTAGCCGCAGTCATCGCAGACAGTCCGTTCAGTGATTTACGGAACTACCTTGAGACAAATCTCCCCGTATGGAGTGATCTCCCGAACGTTCCATTCACACCCGTCATCATGACAGTGACCCCTTGGTTCACTGGACTGGATGCGGAGGTTGTTTCACCGATTCAAGATATCAAATCAATCGAAGCACCGATTTTATTGATTCATAGTAAAGGTGACGATGCGATTCCTGTCTCAGAAAGTGAAAAGCTTGCAAGCGCGCAGGATGGTGTCGAACTATGGGTGACGGAAAACGATGGTCATGTCGGATCGTATCAATCATTCCAGACTGAATACCGTCAAAAGATTTTCGATTTTCTAGAACGATCATTGTGAGCAAAGGGGCGCAATTGGCGCCCCTTTTTGATATGATTGCAAACGAGAACAATGAAAGAAGGGTGCAAAATGGACTTATTACAACTATTACAGTTTCTCTTGCTCGGTACATTGATCGGGATATTGAGCGGCTTCTTCGGAATCGGTGGTGGCATCTTGCTCACGCCACTCCTCCTTGTTTTCGGTTATGAAGCAAGTGCGGCAATCGCACTTAGTCTCATGTTGACGCTCGGTTCGACGACGGCAGGGACAATCTCGCACATTCGTTTACGAAACGTGAACGTGTCACACGCGTTATGGATTGGTGTGTTCGGGATTGTCGGGACTTGGATTGCCACTCCGCTCGTCTTTTTCTTAGAAGGGGTGGACGGCGCGACACTGATCATCTCACTCGTCTACATTGCGTTACTTACGTACTTTGCGATTTCATTCTTCCGGTCGAAACAGCATGTCGAAGGGAGTGTCGGGACAGCTTCTGTACCACGACTTGGGATCATCGGTGTCTTTGCAGGATTTATCTCTTCTTTGATGGGGGTAAGTGGTGGCTTTGTATTGACGCCGCTTCAAGTCAAGCTACTGAACACTGAAATGAAGCGTGCAGTCGGAACGAGTATTTCAGCAGCTCTCCTCATCGTAATTTCAGGCGTAATCAGCTATGCCGTGGCAGGTGCTGAAACGAATTACTGGCATGGACTCGCATTAATCGCAGGTGCGATGATTGGATCTCCGTTCGGAGCCAAACAGTTACAGCGTTTCAGTTCACAACATGTCAAAAAAGCATTAGGTGGCTTCTATGTCACGGTCGCATTTAGTGTGGCGCTCAATTTAGTCGGATGGAATACAGCTTCACTTATACTTCTCGTCACACTAGCACTTCTCTTTATCATCACGCTCATCATTCGACCACGCAAAAAATGAACCCCGTCTTTGGACGGGGTTTTAACGTCTGGCGATATGGTCAATGTTTTCTTGAATCTCTCCAACTTTCGCTTTTGCTTCGCGGAGTCTGCGCTCAAATGCTTCTGTGTCACGTTTCTCATGAGACGACTTGTCAACTCCTTGACGTTGCCCTTTGTCAGAGCGTTGATAAAAGTGGGTCGCTTTTTGTAAGCGTTTTTTAAACGTCGAGTCGCTCATAGGGACACCCCCTTCCATACTTCATTTATTCCACATATGGAAACGGGCGAAACGTTCGAACGTTTAAGAAGCGAGGGAACGACGAATTTGAACGTTCTGAGAAATTTTCACAGCTAAGATCGCAGCAAGTACGGCTTTGAGTGAATCTCCAAGAATAAACGGGATATTCACCTTGAGCGCATCAATGAACGACATACCGAGAACGATCTCGAGCCCGATGCTTCCAAGTAGGTATACAAGCCCCAAACCGAATAACAAGTTGTAGCCAATCAATGCTGGGATGGAGCGATGCCGCTCGCTGAACCAGCCAATGAAGAAAGCGGCGATTGGAAATCCAATTAAATATCCGACGGTTGGTCCAACGAAGGGAGCAAGACCTCCTTGACCACTCAGTACGGGAAGTCCGATTAAGCCGAGTAGGAGGTAGACGATGACTGCCAAAAATCCTTTTCGTGCACCGAATACGCTGGCGATTGTCATGATAGCCAGTGTTTGAAGAGTGATCGGAACGGGTCCGATCGGTATTTCGATGAAACCGACACTTGCGATAAGTGCTGCCCCGAAGGCAATTTGAGTCATATCTTGAATCTTCATATGTAAACCCCTTTTCAGTTAACGTTAACAATATAAAAGTTAACATGAGATTAAAGAGTTGGCAAGTCATTTCTTAAGTCTAGGTCAACAAGAAAAAACCTCGTCTCAGCAATCATACTGAGACAAGGGTCATTAAGAAGGTATGACATTCATACATTCCGAAGCTTCTTTCAACTGTTCGCGAACAGCATCAAAGCCTGTACCGCCATAACTATTGCGACGCGCGACCGCTTGTTCAGGGGTCAAAGCGTGATACACGTCCTCTTCAATCAAGTCAGAATGTGTTTGGAACACAGACAATGGAAGCTCACGTAAATATAAGCGTTCATCGACGCAATATTTGACGAGTTTCCCAGTTACTTCATGCGCTTCACGGAACGGCATGCCTTTAGCTGTCAAATAATCAGCAAGTTCAGTGGCGTTTGAAAAATCGTGCTCTGTTGCTTGCTTCATCGTGTCCGGATGGAACGTCAATTCGTTCATCATCCCGGCCATGATGCTGAGTGAGCCTTGAACAGTCTTAACCGTGTCAAACATGCCTTCTTTATCTTCTTGCAAATCTTTATTATACGCGAGCGGAAGTCCTTTCATGAGCGTCAATAATCCCATCAAGTTTCCGATGACGCGTCCCGATTTTCCACGTACGAGTTCAGCCATGTCTGGGTTTTTCTTCTGTGGCATCATACTCGATCCGGTAGAGAATGTATCGGACACAGTAATGAAGCGGTATTCTTCACTAGCCCAAAGAATTAACTCCTCACAAAAGCGTGAGAGGTGCATCATAAGCATCGATGCGTTCGACAAGAATTCGAGAATAAAATCACGATCGCTCACTGCGTCTAAGCTGTTCGGATAGACTCGATCAAAGCCGAGAAGTTCAGCCGAACGAGCTCGGTCAATCGGGAACGTCGTCCCAGCGAGAGCTCCGGCTCCTAGAGGAGACCAGTTAATTCGCTTCAAACTGTCTGTGAAGCGTTCTTTGTCACGTTCGAGCATCCAAAAATAGGCGAGTAAGTGATGTGCCAAAGAGATTGGCTGTGCACGTTGGAGGTGCGTATAGCCAGGCATGATCGTCTCTACGTTTTCTGAAGCGTGTGCATGCAATTCAACTTGAAGTGACTCAATCAATTGAATCACTTCTTTCACACGTTCTTTCAAGTAAAGATGCATGTCTGTAGCAACTTGATCGTTACGACTACGTGCCGTATGCATTTTTCCGGCAACCGGTCCAATTTCTTCATGAAGCAATGCCTCTAAATTCATATGGATGTCTTCATGATACACTTCGAACGCCAACTCGCCAGCGATAGCCTTCTGCTTAAGTTTTTGTAATCCCTCAAGAATTTGAGTGACTTCCTCTTTTGAGAGGATATTTCGGTCTCCGAGCATCGTCACATGTGCCATGCTACCTTCTAAATCTTCAAGGACGAGTTGAGCGTCGAATTCAATCGAGGCGCCGAACGCATCGACCCAATCACTGGCCGTCTTTTCAAAACGTCCTCCCCATAATTTACTCATGAATGAACGCTCCTTTTTCCATCAATACCTCTGACTGAACTTTTGTCGGCAAGCCCCAAAGCTTGATAAATCCGACAGCGGCTTGTTGATCAAACGTGTCCGCCGAAGTATATGTCGCAAGCTCCTCATCATATAGTGAAATCGGTGACTTACGACCGTCTACGATTGCTTGGCCTTTGAAGAGTTTCATCCGAACGGTACCTGTGACAGTCTGTTGTGTCTCATCGATGAATGCGAGTAGTGCCTTTGTGAGAGGTGAATACCACAATCCGTTATAAATCGTCTCAGTCAATTTTTGCTCGACGATTGGTTTGAAGTGAGCTACTTCACGTACAAGTGTTAATGCCTCAAGGGCTTTATGGGCCGTGATCAGTGTCATCGCACCAGGAGCTTCATATACTTCACGTGATTTGATACCGACGACACGGTTCTCAATGTGGTCGATTTTACCAACTCCATGCGCCCCGGCGACGATATTTAACTCTTTTAAGATATCTGTGAACGATTGGTTCTTCCCATTGATGGCTACCGGTACCCCATTCTTAAATTCGATTTCAAGGTATGTCGGTTCATGAGGTGTATCTTCAAGTGCTGCTGTTAACTCATAAGCACTTTCCGGCGGTGCCGCCCAAGGGTCTTCTAAGATGCCACATTCGATCGCCCGCCCCCAGATGTTTTGATCAATAGAGAAAGGTTCTTCTTGAACGATTGAAATTGGGATATTGTGTTTTGCCGCGTATGCAATCTCCTCTTCACGAGACCATTTCCATTCCCGTACCGGTGCAACAATTTCAAGTGATGGATCAAGTGCATGGATGGACACTTCGAAACGGACTTGGTCGTTTCCTTTTCCTGTACAGCCGTGGGCCACAGCGACTGCACCTTCTGCTTGTGCCACTTCGACCAACTTTTTCGAGATGAGTGGGCGTGATAGAGCAGATACGAGTGGATATACACCTTCATACAGCGTATGCGCCTGCATCGAGTAGCGTGCGAAGTCGGTCACGAATTCATCGACCGCGTCGATAACGAGTGATTTTTTTGCCCCGACTTTCATTGCTTTTTGTTGAATTTTTTCTAAGTCCTTTCCTTCCCCGACGTTTAAACATACCGCGATGACATCATATCCTTGTTCATCCAACCATTTAATTGCAACCGAAGTATCAAGTCCGCCTGAGTAAGCCAATACGAGTTTCTGTTTCAAAATGTAAGCACCCCTTATGAATAATTATTAATCTATGTTTATAAATATACGAATTAGTGTAAGGGATAATACCCGATGTGGCAACCTTTTTTTGAAAATAAAAATGACCACGAAAGATATTCGTGGTCATCATTGTTCGATTGTAAGCTCTGGTAACCATTGCGACATATGTTCGCTGACAGGAGAGAAGAGCTCGGGTTTTGCTGATTGTAACGGGACGATTTCATAATGTCCTTCTGATGATTTCTGTGTAAATGTTGGATAAAACATCGGATTTTTCAATTCGAACGTTGAAACATCGTCTTCGGTCGTTTTGACAACGTCAATTCCGATGATCCCACCCGTATTCCGATCATCGCCTTGTTGTCCAGATAGGAAGTTACCGAGTGAATACACGACGAATGTTTGATTGCCATCAGCTCCCTCAAGCATCTTCGGTGGTTGTAGGACGTGTGGGTGGTGACCGATGATGATATCGACACCGAGGTCTGAAAGAGTTTGAGCAAGCTCAGTCTGACTTTCGTTCGGTAACGTTTCGTATTCTGTTCCAAAATGTAAGGATACGACGGTCAAATCGGTAGTTTGTTCTGCTTTCTCGATTTCAGGGCGCATTTGCTCGAGGTCGATATAGTTGACGTGGTATGGCTGTTTTGGAATTACGCCGTTCGTTCCGTACGTATAGGCTAAAAAGGAAAAGGAAATCTCGTTCGCGGTCAATGTACGGATGTTTGCCTTATCTTCAGCAGATAAGAAGGAACCGGTGTAAGGCATTCCGATTTCATTCCAGTGACCAATCGAATTCTCAATCGCACGAACCCCGCGATCTAGCGTATGATTGTTCGCCGTCGTGACTAAATCAATCCCGGCACGTTGCAAAGCATCGCCAATCTCAAATGGGCTGTTAAAAGCCGGATAGCTCGACAACCCAATTTCGCTCCCGCCAATCATACTCTCTTGGTTAGCGATTGCGATATCCGCTCGTTCTAAAATCGGCGCGACTTGTTCAAAAGAAGTGTCAAAATCATATCCGTCATTGACACGGGCTGCGCTGTATACCGAATCGTGTAGCAATACATCACCAATAGCATAGATGGATGCCGTCGTGACGGTTGGCTCAGGTTCGGAAGGGGGCTCTTCTACAGGTGTCTCGACGATTGGCTCTTCGGTTTCAACTAGAGGTTCTTGATTTGTCGATGAAGATTGACCACAACCGAATAATAGAATCAGGCTTGAAGCGAATGTGAGATGAGAGATGGTTTTAAAGGGTTTCATCAAAAATCTCCTTTTCAAAATGGAATTAATCTTAATATATATATAGTATTCGTTAAAAATCTATAAAACTCCTTGTACATAAAAATGGCAGGTCAAGAAAGACCTGCCGAGAAGATTATTTAATATGTTCTTTCACCATGTCACGCATTTGGTCGAATTCACGTTGAATGACCTCACTTGGTGGAGGCGTCATTAAACTAACGACATAAATGGCGAGTGCCGACAGGAAGAATGCTGGAATCATCTCATAGAGCGTTCCGAACGTTCCAAACAATGAAGCAGCATAGTTCTTCCAAAGGATGACGACAAATGCACCAGTCAACATCCCGGCAAGGGCGCCTTGACGAGTTGTCCGTTTCCAGAAGAGACTAAACAGGATGAGCGGTCCGAACGATGAACCGAATCCTGCCCAAGCATAACCGACAAGGTTCAAGATTGTGTCATCTGCATCGAGCGCAAGGACAATTGATACGACCGATACGAGAATAACAGTGATTCGACCGACCATGACGAGCTCACGGTCTCCTGCGTCCTTACGGAAGAATTTTTGATAGAAGTCCGTCGTTGCTGCACTAGAAGAGACGAGCAATTGTGATGAAATCGTCGACATGATGGCAGCGAGTAAAGCCGCCAATAATACACCTGTGACTAAATCAGGGAACAATAGATCCGATAAGTTAATAAAAATATTTTCAGGATTATCTATTGTCAGTCCTTGTTGCGTGTAATAAGCAAGTCCAAACAATCCGGTCGCCATCGCCCCGACGACGGTGAAAACCATCCATGAAATTCCGATACGACGTGCCGTTTTTATGTCTTCTAATTTCCCGATTGCCATAAAACGAACAATGATATGGGGTTGGCCAAAATAGCCGAGTCCCCATGCAAATAAAGAAATGATTCCAATGAGCGATTGACCCGTCCATGGGTCGAGTAACGCTTCATCGATATCCCGAACCGTGTCTAATGCGTTCGACACACCATCTGTCGCCATGATGGCGATTGCCGGTACAAAAATGAGTGCGAAAAGCATGATGAGTCCTTGAACAAAATCTGTCCAGCTAACGGCTAGAAATCCACCGATGAACGTATACAAAATGATGATTGAGGCGAGAATAATGACTCCCGTTACGAATTCGATGTCGAAGACGGCATTGAATAGTCGACCACCTGCAACGAACCCGCTCGTCGCATACAAAGTGAAAAAGATGAGGGTGACGGCAGCAGAAAAGGAACGTAATAATCCTTTTGAGTCTTTGAACCGCTTCTCAAAAAAGTCTGGAATCGTGATCGCATCATCCGATATGTAAGAATAAATGCGTAATCTTGGAGCGACCAACAACCAGTTTAAATAGGCGCCAATTGTCAACCCGATGACAATCCAACCGCTTGAGATTCCCGTTGCATACATCGCGCCAGGTAAGCCCATCAAGAGCCATCCACTCATGTCAGACGCGCCGGCCGATAAGGCTGCTACGCCGGGACCAAGTGCTCGTCCACCTAACATATAATCACCAATACTACTTGTTCTGCGATACGCGATGATCCCAAGTAAGACCAGCAGTGCCATGTATACGACAATGGACACTAAAATTCCGTTCATCAACATCCCCCCGAAAGATAAAAAATATGAAAACGCTTTCAGTGATAGAGTATCACTTTGTCAAAATATTGTCACAACAATAGGGGAGATGTAAAGATTTTTTTGATAGCTGGTCTTAACTTATCGAAATGCACAAGAGGTAAGATGGTCATTGACGAGACCGGTTGCTTGTAAGTGGGCATATACCGTGGTCGGACCTAAAAATTTGAATCCACGTCGTTTCAGGTCTTTACTCAATCGCTCAGACAGTTCTGTCGAAGCGGGGACTTCTTCAAGCCGTTCCCATGCATTGATGATGGTTTCGTTGTCTACAAATGACCAGATATATGAATCGAATGAACCAAACTCTTCTTGTATCTTCATGAACTGTTTCGCATTATTGATGGAGGCTTCGATTTTTCGGCGGTTCCGGACGATGCCGCTGTCTGTCATCAATCTTTCGATATCTTCTTCAGAAAAACGAGCTACTTCGTTTACATCGAAATTCGCATACGCGGAGCGGTAGTTTTCACGCTTTCTTAAAATCGTGATCCAGCTGAGTCCAGCCTGTGCACTCTCAAGCGTCAGGCACTCAAAATGTTTTTGGTCATCATGGACAGGTTTGCCCCATTCCTCGTCGTGATAGTGGACGTAGAGCGGGTCAGACCCGCACCACGGACAACGAAATAATTCTTCCAACTCAATCAACTCCTCTTTTTTCATAAGTGTAGCATGTCTCAACGGTTATCGATTAGAAAGGATGGGTATAATGTGTGGGAATGGAGGCATCAATAATGAGTGATTGGATGATTTCGATTATTGAACAGTACGGATACATAGGAATTGCGTTCATGATTTTCATTGAGAACGTTTTTCCGCCAATCCCTTCTGAAGTCGTATTACTCTTTGGAGGTTTTTTTGCCGTAAAGACGAACTTGTCCATCACGCTCGTCATCGTGGCATCGACAGTTGGAGCCATATTAGGAGCAGTCTTATTATACGGACTAGGTCTGTTATTTGATGTTGAGCAAATTGAGAAGTGGACGAAGAAATACGGGAAGTGGATACGTCTTGATATTCAAGACGTCAAAAAAGCAGATGCCTGGTTCGATCGATACGGAGGGTGGATGGTCTTCTTTGGTCGATTGATGCCGGTCGTTCGAAGCCTCATCTCAATTCCAGCAGGTATGTCGAATATGCCATTCTTAAAATTTTTGCTTTTCAGCACTGCTGGAACAGCGATTTGGAACACAATCTTGGTCTTGGTCGGAATGAAAGTCGGTGAGAACTGGCAAGATATACTCGCCTATCTAGATGCCTATTCTTATACGATTTACGGTCTGTTGCTCGTTGGGTTGATCGGATACCTCATCTGGCGAAAAAAGCGACATGCTAAAAAAGCAGTAAAAGAATGAATGAATAGATGAGACGATAAAACAGGCGGACCGAAAATTCGGTTCGCCTGTTCACTCTTCATTTTTCTTTTCTGGTAATACTTTTGTAAGCGTCTTTTCCGTCTTTTCGGCCAAGTATTCCGAGAATCGAAATAAAATGATTCCCACAATAGCTGACACGAAAATATAAAGACCGACAAACAAGTTGATGGCCCCGTTTGAAAGGGCGGTAAACAAGATGGAGAACTCGCCACGCGGAGCGAGAGAAAACCCCGCCTCATTCGCCTGGACACGAGATAACCCATAAATCCTTCCTCCGACGCGACCGACAATCCACTTCGACAAGACGCCCCAAACAATCAAGACAAAGAATAAGGTGTTAACGATGACACCTTTCTCCAAGTTGATTGAAATTCCGAATGAAATAAAAAAGATTGGGAGGAACAAGTCACGAACGGGAACCGTCAAACGTTTGAGCGGACGAACGTCATGGATATCCGCAAGCATGATTCCGGCAATGAATGCTCCTAAAATCTCAGATAGACCAAATACCATACCGATTCCGGCGAAGAAGAGAATGAGTCCGATAAGCCCGATACTCGCATCATCCTGACGTAAAAGGTGTTTCGAGAACTTCTGTTGTTTCGACACAAAGCTCGATCCGATAAACAATAATACCCCGAAAATCAGAAATCCTGCGAATACTTTCCCGATATCTGTCATGGCGACCGGTTCCTCTTGAATGATGAATGGCGCAATCGTCAATAAAAGTGGTGCGAATATATCTTCAAAAATAAGTAGAGCTAGGACGAATTCTTTAATATTTTCATGTTTTTCGGAGTGGCGCTCAAGTAGTTTCGCTGAGGTCGAAGAGCTCGTCGCGTATAGAACGGCACCAATTAAGAAGGCGCGCGGAAAGTCCAATCCAAACAACAAGGCGATTCCGAATGAGACGCCGAACGATAGGACGATGTCTAATACGCCTGCTTTCCAAACTTTTCGCATTCGCTTCCACAATTCGCGTAACGGAAACTTTAACCCGAGAAGGAAAAATAAAAGGATGATTCCGATTTCACCGGCAATTTTGAATACTTCGTTTCCGTCCCAGAAAAAACCGACCCCAACACCGATGGCGATAAACGCTAAAATGCTTGGAAAGTATAGACGTTCAATCAGGAGGCTGAAGACGGAGATAAGCGTGAGCGCCAGTCCGAGCAACACGATGATGTTCAATCCATCCATAAGTCATCTCCTTTACCTAGAAGTGTTACCTTTCCATTTGATTCCACTGATATTCCATACCGACTGATTCTGGACGTGAATAATCAAAGCCGAACTGACGATACAAGCCATCCGCAGGAATATCGGCAATTAGACTGACAATGGCCGTCTCATCTGCCTCTTTTAGAATCCACTCCATTAAATTCTCCATGATTAATTTACCAAGACCCAGTCCTTGGCATTCTGGATCGACGACGATGTCGACTAGATGAAAGACCATTCCGCCGTCCCCAACGACACGCCCCATCCCGACAATCTCATCATCTAAATATAAACAGACGCCAAATAGCGTGTTCTTGAGTCCTTTGACCGTACTTTCATCTGAGCGTCGAGGCATCCCCGCCTTCACACGCAACGACTGATGTTGCTCCGGTGTCGGTGTCTCAACTTTTACAGTGACTTCATTGACCATACTAAAATCCCCCTCTACACAAGTTAACATTACTTTCCCGCTATATTGAATGAGTAAACCTTGATTTATGAAAATAGCTGTCGGCATAATGGGAAGAAGACAGGAGGAATATCGGATGATACAAGGTCAATCAATCTTGCCGGCGATACGTGATATGCGCGATTTAGAACGATTTTTATCGAGTGAACTTGAAATAGGAGTTTTACTTGAAATTCATATGAGTCGATTAGAACCTATTTTTAAATTATTAGAAAAGCATCAGAAAAAAGTCTTTATTCATATGGATTTAATCCAAGGAATGAAAGCGGATGAATTTGCGACTGAGTATGTCTGTCAAACGTATCGACCGTTTGGAATCATATCGACAAAAGGGAACGTGATTGTACGGGCAAAACAAAATCATGTGTTGACGGTACAACGGTTGTTTTTAATTGACTCGACATCATTGGATAAGAGCATCCGACATATTGAACGGTCAAAACCAGACTACATCGAGGTCCTTCCAGGAATTGTTCCGAAGTATATCCGCCGAGTACAGGAAATGACCGGTATACCTGTTTTTGCAGGAGGGTTGATTGAGACGATGGAAGAAGTGAATGCAGCCCTTGCCGCTGGGGCAAGTGTGATCACGACCTCAAATCGTAAACTGTGGACTGAGTAACCCACATTCGGGTATACACTCTTCTAGGAGGGATGAACAGATGAAAGACATTATGATTATTACAGGTGTCACGCAAGGGATTGGGTGTGCGCTCGCTAATGCGTTCGCAAATCAATATGAAGTTGTGGGATTGGACATTGGTGAAGACCCGAATATAAAAGGGGTGTCCTTTTATCAAGTTGATCTTGGGGAAACCGAAGCGCTAAAGCGGGTATTCGAAGACGTAAAGTCACGTTTTGGACATGCTCATGTGTTGATTAACAACGGGGGGATCGCCTCACTCGTCAAACCGATTGACGAACTTGAAATCGATACGTTCAAACGAGTCATCGACGTTAATTTAGTAGGAACGTTTACTTGTGCAAAATACTTTTTGGAATTAAACAAAGATGAGTCATATGGTCGCATTGTCAATATGGCCTCAACACGTGCTTTGCAAAATGAACCACACTGGGATGCGTATGGGGCCTCTAAAGGCGGGATTGTCGGTTTGACCCATTCGCTTGCCATCTCATTGAGTGATCGACCAGTAACCGTGAATGCGATTAGCCCGGGTTGGATTCATACATCAGACGAAGCGTTACGAGAAGTCGACCATCGTCAGCATCCGTCTGGCCGTGTCGGCGAACCGGATGACATCGTCCGAGCGGTACGATATCTGATTGACCGGAACAACGACTTTGTCAACGGTCACAACCTTGTCGTCGATGGTGGGATGACGAAGAAAATGATTTACGAAGAGTGATATGACTATATACCTATATTTTGAGAATAATTAGGTTATTTGTGCCTAATTCCGGGTATGGAATAAAAGAGTTTTCATCCGGGAGAAGGAGGAAGGTACCATGAATCCGCTCGTAGAAGAAGCACTTCGGTTTTCATCAATTCGTCACGGAGGACAATCCCGTAAAGGTTCATCGATTCCGTTTTTGTCACACCCTTTTTCTGTCGCGTTGTTGCTCGAAAAGGATCACCAACCCCCGTCGGTCGTCGCCGCAGGTCTTCTGCACGATTTAATTGAAGACACTGAAACGGAACCAGAAGAAATATTAGCAAGGTTTGGTCCTGATGTGTTACGTCTTGTACTTGCTGTCTCTGAGAAGAACCGTGGTCAGACGTGGGAACAACGAAAACAGATGACTCTTGAACACATCTCTTCACTTCAATTTGATGAAGTCGCACTCCTCGTGGCGGATAAGCTACATAATCTTCGTTCCATCCGTTATGACTTAGAGATGGAAGGGATGATGGTGTGGCAACGTTTCAAACGACCGATGCGAGACCAGTCATGGTACTATCATGAATTGTTACGTGCTTTCGAACCGTTTCGTAGTTCGACGGATTTAATCGGGTTGTATGAACAGGAACTTTATTCCTTGTTTTATGGTGAAAAAAATGTAAAAGATCAGAAAGTAGTGAGACTCTTTGAGTCCATCCTAACCCGTTTCACAGAAGATGAATGGGTTCAAGAAGCGGCACCGCTCTGTCAGACCGCATATGAACTAAAGGAAATTGTTGTTCGTACATCAGTAGATGAAGAAGAAGTCGAGGTGTTTCGTCGACAACTGGATTTAGCGGGCTGGAATTACCCTATGCCTGCGCCTGTTCTAGCTGCGTTGCAAGAACTCGGATATCGAACCGCCATGAATGCATCGGATTTCGTTGCCCTCATACATCGCTCAATTGTCAATTAAGGTGGTTCATGCTATAGTCAAATGGAAGATGAAAAGGGGAGTAGCGACCACAATCGTGGTCGATGGGTCGTCATTACAGTGCGCATGCACTCGGTCCATCGAGCTTTTACAAGTCCGCAAGACCTTTTTATGGGCGTTTTTGTCGTCCATAAAAAGGTCTTTTTTGTTTACCCAAGGAGGAGAAAAAATGGTATTTGTTTATTTCTTATTAGCTGCGGCCATCACAGTCTATGCCGCAATCAAGTTGTCCACATACGCCGATGTCATGACGGAAAAGTCAAAAATGGGCGGGATGCTCGTCGGTACCGTTTTGTTGGCGGGAGCGACGTCATTACCTGAAGTGACGACGAGTATATCGGCGGTCATGATTGACAATCCAGACATCGCCATCGGAAACATGCTCGGGTCTAACTTGTTCAATATCTTTATTTTAGCGATGTTCGACCTGTATTTCCGTCAAAAGCAACTCTTTAACTATACAAGCCGTGATCATCTATATACAGCAGGACTTGGTCTTTTGCTGACCGTGACGACATTGGTCGCCTTAATTGTCCGTGTCGATATGACATTTATCGGAATCGGTGTCGACGCACTTTTAATTGCCCTTCTTTACGGGATCGGGATTTACTATATCGGGAAGCAACCGAAAGAGCCGGTCGCTGAGCATGAAGTGGAAGAAGAGGTCGTTGTCAGCAAGTATGAAGATATCACATTGAAACGAGCTGTATTCGGTTTTTTAATTGCCGCTGTCGTCATCATGGCAGCCGGGACGGCACTCTCCATCACAGGAGATCAAATCGCCGTCGTTACAGGACTCGGTTCAAGTTTCGTCGGGAGCTTCTTGATTGCCGCATCAACTTCATTACCTGAAGCGGTCGCCGTGTTTATGGCGCTCAAGCTTCGAAACGTCAATTTGGCGTTCGGTTCGATTCTCGGAAGTAACATCTTTAACATGCTCATTATCGCCATGTCGGACGTCTTCTATCGGAATGGATCGATTCTCGCAGACGTATCGACTTCACACCTTGTGTCGGCGGTCGGGATTACGATTCTATCGATTCTCGTCATGTATAGCGTTCTCCGACAAAATGTCACGTCGAAGGTACGTTACGTCATTCCTTCGCTGCTAGTCGTTGTCGTGTACTTTGTTTCGTCATACTTGATCTTTATCGGGTGAGTTCATGCATCAGTCTCAGGACTGGTGCATTTTTTAATTGAGAATGCGAATCCGTTGCTTCGGGTATAAGGGAATTGAAGGAGGGGTGGCGATGCAAGTGCAAGAAGTAGAAACACGCCAAGCGTATACAATTTTGATTCCGGCCTACAACCCTGACGATGCACTCGTCACACTCGTGGAAAGGCTGAGTGCGAGCGGGTTTTCGACCATCGTTGTGGTCAATGACGGTAGTGATGAGTCGACGGTAGGCATATTTGAAAAGGTGGCATCATTTGTTGACCAAGTGCTAACGCACGAACAGAATCAAGGAAAAGGGGCAGCTCTGAAGACTGGACTGCAGCATATTGCAGAGACCTATCCCGACAAGTTAGGTGTCATCACGGTTGACGCCGATGGACAACATTTACCTGAGGACGTCGTCAATGTGTATGAGGAGGGAGTGAGTAAGCCGCATCATCTGATCATGGGATGCCGTGACTTCAGTGGGGACAAGATTCCGCTCCGAAGTCGATTCGGCAATCAGGCGACACGACTCGTCATGTTGATCGGGAGTGGATTGAAGTTAAAAGATACTCAGACAGGACTTCGTGCCATCCCGATGCGATACGCACGACAACTGATTGACATTCCGGGGAATCGATATGAGTTCGAGATGAATATGCTGACGTTCACAAAGCGGTTACAGGTTCCGATTCAACAGACGACCATCCAGACGGTATATGAAAACGAAAACGTTTCATCCCATTTTAGACCGATTTTAGATTCGATTTTAATCTATCGTATGTTTTTGATGTATTCGGCATCGTCCGTCGCTTCATTTCTTGTCGACGTTGGGATGTATGCAGTCTTTATCTTTTTATTATCACCGTACTTCGATACGGCTCATGTCGTCATCGCGACGGTCATCGCTCGAATTATCTCCTCTCTATTCAATTATTTCGTCAATCGGAAAGTCGTCTTTCATTCAAAAGCGCGACGATCACTTTCCAAATATTTTTCGCTCGTCGTTCTCCAGATGGCAACCTCGGCATTGTTGGTCTATCTTCTTTTTCTTCTATTTAGGCAAGGAGAAGTCATCCTAAAAATTATCGTCGACAGCTTTCTCTTTTTTGTCAGTTACTATGTCCAAAAACGATGGATTTTCAAAAAATAACCGGTCATGGGCTCATGACCGGTTTAATATGCGAGTGTTCCTGTTTTGACGGACGTATAGCGATGTAGCTCTCTCGGGCTTGTAATGCCGGTTTTCTGCATCATATCACGCATGAGTAGAGCGCATACGCGAGCGTCTTCTGCTGCATCATGATGAATAAAAGGCACGTTCAGGTATTCTGCCATCGTGTTCAACTTGTGGTTCGGGAGTCCTGGATACAGTTTACGTGACAATTTGACAGTGCATCCGTACTCAATTGTAGGGAAATCGAATAGCTCATATTTCACAATTGCCTTTCTTAAGGCACCCATATCAAATGAGGCGTTATGTGCGATGACGAGGTCGACTTCTCGTAAAATCGGGTAAAGAGAGGCAAGTACTTCCGGTAACGCAGGGGCATCCCATACGTCACTCGGACGAATGCCATGAACCCGTATGTTCCCCATATCAAAGTCTTCCTCTGGATTGACGAGTCGTTGATCAGTTTCAATCACTTCTCCATTTTGCAGGATGCTCCACCCGACTGAGCAGATGCTACGGCTATCTCGATTAGCGGTCTCCACATCGAGAGCGAGGATGGTATGTTGCATGGTTCACCTTCTTTCTTCACAATAAAAAAAGTCTAACAGAAAGTTAGACGAATGTCGTGCTTAAGCGGCGACGAGGGTACGGCAAGCTTCGGCACAGCGCTCGCACGCTTTTGCACAAGCCTGACAGTGGTCATGCAAGTGACGGCCACATTCGACGGCACATGTATCACATACTTGAGCACACAAGGCGACAATTGGTTTAGAGAAGGCCGAATCTGTTTCTAAGGCATTTAAAGCCAACGTACAAATGTCTGAGCATTCTCGTGTCAGTCGAATGCATTCGGTAAACATGTGTAAATCCTCTTCTTGTAAACTTTTTGAGAAGCAATGGTTGCATGTGCGCATACATTCAATCACGCTCGCCAATGTTTCTTCTACAGATGTGCGTTCCATCAATATTCCCCCTTGTATGAAAAAGTCTATCTTTCATTACCCGTTCATATAAAGGTTGAATCGCACCATACCAATAAAAAAGTCACATCTCTTAAGAGATGTGACAGATTAATGGAGCATAGGGGGCTCGAACCCCTGACCTCTACGCTGCCAGCGTAGCGCTCTCCCAGCTGAGCTAATGCCCCGTTCGAAATCATTATATCATCGTAGTATTCGACATGGCAATTCCCTTTTGCAATTTAGGTTTATAAAATTGAAGACGTGGGAATTTCATGTTAGACGTTATATTAAGAAAGCAGGTGTGCTTCATGGAAATGATTCTTTTGGCACTCTTACCGGCACTCATGTGGGGAAGTATTCCACTCATCGTGTCGAAAGTGGGAGGAAAACCGATTCAGCAGTTAATCGGCACGACCATTGGAGCGATGATCATGGCGGTCGTGATTGTCCTCGTATTCCGACCGGAGTTCACGACACTCGCCATCGTGACCGGATTTATCTCAGGGGCGTTCTGGGCGCTCGGTCAATATTTGCAGTTCCAATCGTTCCAAATCCTAAGCGTCTCCAAAGCGATGCCAATTAGTACGGGAATGCAGCTCGTCGGGACGTCTCTCTTTGGGGTCATCGTTCTCGGGGACTGGCAGACGACAACAGAGCTATGGTTAGGGTTCTCAGCGCTCGTCTTGATTATCATCGGGGCGACCATGACTTCGTATCAACAGAAAAAAGACAAAGATAGCGCCGGTGCGTTGAAAAAGGGGTTACTCGTCTTATTCGTTTCAAGTATCGGTTACGTCACGTATGCGGTCTTGACGAACTACTTTGAAGTAGAAGGCATCACCGCGATTCTTCCACAATCGGTCGGAATGTTCATCGCAGCACTTCTCTTCAGTATCCGTGAGAAGGACGTGAAGAAAATCGATCCACGTACGTTCAAGAATATTTTAGCCGGGATTGCCTGGGGAATCGGGAACTTCGGTCTCTTCGTCTCGAGCGGAGAAGTCGGGATTGCGACTTCATTCGCTTTATCTCAATTGAACGTCGTCGTGGCGACACTCGGTGGGATCTATCTCTTAAAAGAGGAGAAGACGACAAAGGAACGCGTCTATGTCTTTATGGGGATTGGCTTGATTGTCGTTGCCGGATTTATGCTTGGGATTGCCAAGAGCTAAATTTCGATTATGAAATGATAAGAACCTTGAATGCGCACTCGTGCTAGCGTGCCATTCAGGTTTTTTTTGATTACCGATATTAAGGGAGAGCAGGAGATGATGTGACCGATAGGGAAGTAATCTCATGTTGCGTTCGTCATATAGGAGGGGCAGCGCATTCGTGATTGATTAGAAAAATGTAGAATAAAGGGGAAACGAATCATGGAATCAAATGTAGTGACGATATCAGCGCTCGTCGATGCACTAATCGACACAGTCTGGAAACTGTGGACAGACCCTGACCATATCAAACAATGGAATCATGCGTCTGACGATTGGCATACGACCGAAGCGGAAAACGACTTACGGATTGGCGGCAAATTTCGAAGTCGGATGGAAGCAAAAGATCAAAGCATGGGCTTTGATTTTGAAGGAGTGTATGAAGAAGTTAAAGTAAATGAGCTCATTCAGTATCGTCTTGACGATGAACGGAGAGTTAGAATTTCATTTGCTTCAGAAGGTGATCAGACAAAGATCGTCGAGGTGTTTGATGCAGAATCGATGAATTCGGTTGAAATGCAACGACAGGGATGGCAGGCCATTCTAGACAATTTTACTCGATATGCGAATGGGAACAGTGTATAAAAGATAAACGTAGGCTTTGAACAGCAGGTTCCTTTTCCATTAAAAAGGATGAAAAACGTACGTTTTTTCTTTTGAAGGACTGTTGCTTCTCGTTGCTTAAGCCTAGGTCTTAAGTAAATGGTTAAATAACTACGAAAGGACAACAGGATGTTGGGTTTTTGCGGGACGAAAACTTTTTGTCAGGATAGGTGTTGAACGCCTCTCTTTATTTTGGTAAAAGGTCCTAGTTTCATGTTTTTTCTCAATTTTGGCACAGTCATGCGTGGAGAGTTGGTACTTTGGATTAAAATAGATATCCTACGTGAGAGATATCTCATTAGTGACTTGATGTTCGTATGTAACTAAGGACACGTCGCCCTTCCACCGACTAAGGTTTTCGAAAAAACATCAAGAAGGTACTGTGGCTGGACAATTATATCGATCCTCGAGTTGCTTCTCTCTTATAGAAAGCGGGAAGCATAAAGATAGCATCAAGAAGAAAGAACATGGTTTGCAACATGAAATAAAAATAGAGAAAAATTATTCGTTTCGAGACAGCGTTCCAACACTCAAAATACTTGGTTTTATATAAAGTTCCCAAAATGAAGAGATCTTTTTAATTATAGAGGATGTCTTTTATACAATTATCATTGTTTTAATTTTCATGTATAAATCATTCCTCAACCCGTCTTTCAATACCATTGTCACGCATATTGGAATTAAGCTAGTGGTATTGGAAAACTGGTACTTTTCGCTTCTTGTATTGATACTTGATTGATGCCAATGATACCTATTCTCAAAATTCTGCTTACTGTCCAGGTTGACGCTGCAACCTCTGCTTTTACCTAATGAGAGGCTGAAATCTTTATTTTACTCATTCAGGTCCATTTTCACTATAATTGATATCACTGATGATATTTGTTTCCCGTTATCCGGACAAACTTCCAATATTGCCTTCAATCAATTTACGGCCGGAGAATAGATATGCTATTCGATTAAATTACATTTCCTTTCCTTCAGCTTTTACAGGCTTGTCGAAGTTCCCTCACTGTTCTATTCGTAGTTTCGATTTTATGAGTATAAAGTCGAAATCGTGTATCATATATTAATTTTTTTAGTGACCTTCTTTAATGATTTTGTTTAAGAATTGTTCGAAGCTCTTCCATCGTATAAGGTGGTGATTTTCGATGGAGCATCGCATGGCAGTTAGGACAGACCTGTGTCAAGTCGTGAATCGGATCGACTACATACTCTTCTTTGATGGTATGTATTTCTTTTAGGTGATGTACATGAATGAACCTATCACCAAGCTCTCCATATACATCGGCAAAATTAAAGCCACAAACTGAACAATCATACCCGTGTTTAGCTAGACATGCTTGTCGAGCTTTACTGTTTCACTCATATGCATTAACGATCACTTGTTTTGCGCTTCCTTCGACGTAAACCGTCTCTGAGTTTAGTTCTTCTGTGATTTTAATGTCCGGCCATTCTAAAGAATTAAGCTCATCTCCTATATTCCACTTCTCACAAATCACTCGAAAAGTCGCAGAATTTAAGGGCATCGATGAGGCTTGGAATCCATTCATCAAATACGTATCCTCTTTGCAAGGTTCAAGTTCCCAATCATCCAACCGAATCGGATTTTCATAATTCGAGTAAACATAACGAATTGGAACATGATATCGCTTCTTATCTTCCTCTTCATAGTAATAGGGATCATGTGCGTTTCTATATTCGGGTAATCCTGTCACTTGTACGATTGCATATATACCTCGTGACATTCGTTCAAGTCCATTCAACTGTTCTCTTGAACGGGTATCATTCCCAACCCGAATGACACCGAACTGTCCAATTTCGAACCAGTCCTTTTGCCAGGCCGTAATAGAGAAACTGTCATTAGTCTTACCTGAGAGTAGAAACTGATCCATCGCCCATTTATTCGGATTACAAAAAAACGTCCAACATCCTGTCGGTAAGACCTTCTCTTGTTTGATTCGACCTTCTTCTTTCCATACTCGTAGTTTTTCGAGTCGGACCGATTCGTCGGTCGTGAAATTATAGCGATCTCCATTCCATGTCCAGGTCTCTCCGAGATACATTCCGTTCTCAATAATGGTATACGGTCTAGATTTCAATTCTGCATAGTCTTTCAACCAAAGCGCCGCTGCCTGTAAATGTGGAAGTTCTTTCAATTCTTGATAGTTTTTAAAAATTACAACCGGCTTATCACGACGATTTGTTGCAATGGGACGTCTCAACATAAATACGTTCCTCCTAAAAAAATTTGAATAATCTGATACAAAAAAGTGTAAACCTGAAAAAAATAAGGTTTCATTACATTTAAAGGATTAAAATAAGTTATAAACTGGATAATTTTACAACATAATATGACTGGAGAGATATATGTTGATCAAAAAGAAAATGATGAAAATGGGGCTAGTAACTCTATTTATCGGGGCATTTTTAGTTATGCCACATAGTGAAGTATCTGCAGCTTCGAGTATCAAAGTTCATTACATCGACATCGGTCAGGGAGACGCCATCTACATCAAGATGCCGAACGGTGAGGACATCATCATCGACGGAGGAAACAAAGGAAAGAGCGATGCCCTCGTCGCGTATCTAAAATTAATTAAATGATATCGAGGTACTGATTTCGACACTGTGAACGCTAAAATAAAATTGACAGTTTTTGCTCGATACGATTTTACACTATTGCCGAAAAATCAGAACAGAACTCCGATAGAGTAGTTGAGGCTATTTTATCTGGAGGGAATGGATTTGGAGGAAAAGTTAGTGCTACACATCAAGATTCATCAAATGTATCAGCAAAACATGAAAGTGGCTCAAATCGCCACAGCACTGAAGGTATCGAGACCGACGGTATATAAGTACCTGAAGATGACATATGAAGATGCCCTACATGAATTTGACGAGAAAGCCTGCTCACGAAAGAAGAAGCTCGATGCCTACCAAGACTGGATCATTGCATGGTTGGAAGAGTATCCGCATTTGAGTAGCGCACAAGTACATGACTGGTTACTTGAAAGATATCCCGACCTGTCGGGTCGGATCGAGCACGGTCAGGACATACGTGAAGGAAATACGAGAAATCTATCAGATTGAAAAGAAAAGGATTGTCCGCCATTACGAGGCCATCCCAGAACAACCAATGGGCAAGCAAATACAGGTGGACTGGGGTGAGACCATACAACGGACTAAAGATGGAAAAATGATAAAGCTTTATTTCATTGCGTTCGTACTTGCGCACTCTCGGATGAAGTATGTCGAATGGAGAGAACGCCCGTTCACCACCAAGGACACTATTCACTGCCACGAAAATGCATTCCAATTCTATGGTGGGCGTCCTTCTGAAATCGTCTATGACCAGGATCACCTCATCGCAGTCAATGAGAACGCAGGTGACGTCCTATTGACCAATGAGTTTCAAGCCTACGTGAACGAACGAAAGTTTAGAATCCACTTATGTCGTCGGGCCGACCCGGAGTCAAAGGGTATGATCGAGAACGTCGTGAAGTACATCAAACGGAACTTCGCGGACAGCCGAGTGTACCGGCATATCGAGGATTGGAACGACCGTTCCACGAGATGGTTGGAGAGGACAGGAAATCATAACGTCCATCAGACAACGAAAAAAAGACCAGCTGAAGTGTTCTCCGTCGAAAAACAACACTTACAACCGGTCTTATCGCTACTCTCTTTCGAAAGTATCCATACCGAAAGTATAGCAAGGAACGTCAGCAAGGACAACACAATCCGTTATCGCTCAAATCGTTACACCGTCCCAATCGAGACCTATTCATCGGTCAAGAAGAAGGTGGTGTTCCTCGAAGTGACCGAACAGGAACGGTTATTGATTCGCGAATCTCCCGAGGGAGAAGTGATCGCAGACCACCGGGTCAGCAAAGAGAGCGGAAAACTGATTCAAAGCCGTGACCACCTTCGGGATCGTTCCAAAGGAATCGAAGAACTGAAGCAACAGGTCCTCACCTATTTCGAGGACAGAGAGGCGGCGTCCGATTATCTGGGTGAGCTCTCAAAGCGCTACCCGAGATACCGACGTGACCAGTTCAACATCATCAGGGACGTCGCGACCATGTATCCCAATCACTTAACGACCGCACTGGAAAAGTGTTCGCAAGAGAGTCTGTTCAGCGCCAACGATTTCCGAGACGTGGTCCACTATCTTGCGATTCTCTCGGACGATGGGTGTGATCTAAAACCCGATACCGAACGTCCGAAGAAATCCGGGATACAGGTCGCAACGAGGTCACTCCAAGCCTACACCGACATCCTGAAAGGGGTGGCGACAAAATGAGTCAAAGCGTTTCCGAGTTACAATTGGATTTTCGGCAGCTTCGTCTCGCCGAGACGGCTGACGCCCTCCCACAGATTTTGAGAGAGGCCGAAATGGCCTCCTGGACGTATATCGAATTTCTAAGTGCCATCACGAACCATGAACGCGCCAAACGAGACGCTAAAAGTTTAGAGAGACGAATGAAGTGGGCCCGATTCCCGTTCATCAAATCCCTCTCGGAGTTCAATTTAGAGGAACAGACCGCACTAACCGCCCGACAGCTGAAGCAGTTGAAACAACTCAACTGGCTTGAACAACAGTACAACCTGATTCTCTTAGGTCCTCCGGGCGTCGGAAAGACGTTTTTGGCTGTGGGGCTGGGAATCGAGGCGGTCAACCACGGGTTCAAGGTATACTTTGTCACGATGGGTGAACTCGTCCAACTATTAAAAAGTGAAGAGTTTTCAAGCAAGTCGAAGATCCAGTTAAAAAGGTTGCGAGATTCGGACCTGGTCATCATCGATGACCTGATGTATATGGCGATGGACCAACGAGAAGCCAATCTCTTCTTCCATCTCGTCAACCACCTTTATGAGCGCAGCTCGATCATCCTGACCTCGAATAAAAGCCCCGATCAATGGGGCGAATTGATCGGGGACCAAGGCATCACGACTGCGATACTGGATCGCTTACTCCATCGCGTCGAAATCATACATAGTGATGACGACAGTCATCGGATGAGGAACCGGAAATCATTGTTTTCGGCAGAAGTGTAAAAGGCAAACGAGCAAAAAGTGTCAAAATCAACTTGACGTCTACATATATCTATATGGGACATGGGTGGTGGGGAATGGAGACGTCAGTTTTGTGGTCTCAGAGCTCTCCAAGGGTGTATTCGAATATGAAGTGATGCATGTCCATTGGCTCATCAAGTATCGGTTCGAGGATTGGGGCGTGTCTGAAGACGGGGCATGGGAGAAGGAATGGTGATCCGGGCTCATGCGTGAGCGTCTAACGCCTCGTGGCGAAGTCGCTCATCGCACCGCTGCCTCCCCGACGGCCCGATAACAAGAGCTGCTGGCTCACAAGCCGCATCTCTATGTTCCTGGGCCTTTCTGACGGGAGGCAAGGAGCGTAAGGGCCATGTCACAATCAAGAACATTAGCGTGGGTGATTCGCAATGAATGTTTTTTTATACTAAGCGTCGATGATAGTATACGCCCCATAAAATTAAATTTATGGGGCGTACTTTTATATATTCTATACTTGATTAAATGGATACGATTTCTTCACTTGTCGCTTTGTCAATCAGTATTTTAGTGAGCATCTCCCAAGCCGCATTACGTCGTCTAGTCAACCGATCTTGTTCGCCGTAGAGCATCTCGACAAAAAGACCATCCAGAAGCGTCAAGAACCCTAGTGAAGCTGAAGGTGGTGTAATTCCCGGTTTTAAATCTTTTTGGAACTTTTCAAAGATTTGTGTAAACAGATATTCCTGATTTGAGACATATTCGTTTGTTCCGACTTTTATGAGACTTTCAAGCTCTAGCGGTGGAAAGAATGATGTTCTCATGAAAAAACTCGCATTGTCATTCTCATAATATCTTTTTAGATAGTCGTCTATGAATGTCTCGAGGATTGTTGATAGTGTATCGAACTCCTTCTGTTGAATGAACTCCGTCATATATTCCACTTCTCGATCAACCGCAACGCGAAATGTTTGGAGGAATAAATCTTCCTTACTCTTAAAATGAGCATAAATCGATTGCTTTTTAATCCCTACCTCTTCCGCGATCATTGCCAATGATGCACCCTCGTAACCATACAGAGCAAATTGTTTGAGGGCAACTTCTTTTAATCTCTCGGCTCCCATCATACCTCTCCTTTTCTTAAATGGTATACGTGAAGTAATTGAATTGCCACCTCACTGAATATTTATAGTCTATCATTGTGCATCAATCTGTCATTAAACATTCTGTTCGCTCACCGAAAAATCGCTTCAATAGTGGTGGGGTAACGATTGTCGAAACAATGATGACCAGAACAATCGCAGTGAAATACTCAATAGGAATCAACCGAGTCTCTAGTCCGATTGAGACCAAGATGAGTGCGACTTCACCACGTGAAACCATCCCGGCACCTATCCCCATTGCCGATTGTCGATTAAAACCAGTCAAGCGTGCCCCAATCCCAGCTCCCAAAAATTTAGATGCGACGGCAAGGAGTGAAAACAGGACAACGAATCCAATTTGTTCGTTAATACCGTTGAAAGTGACACTGAGCCCAATACTCACAAAGAAGAATGGGACAAAGATGCCGTTCGCGATTGCTTCCACTTTATGTTCGATATCCTGCTTATAGGCTGTACGAGAAATCGTAACCCCGGCAAAGAAAGAACCGATGATTCCTGCCACACCTAAATACTCAGCGATATATGCGAATGAAAAACAAACGATTAATGCACTGCTCAGCACTGCTTCAGTGACTCTGAATTTAGAGAAAATCTTCATAAACGGAGAAACCAGTCTCTTTGACATAAGTGCAATGATGACGAAGAACATAATCTTCTTCATGAACAACATCGACAAACTAGTCTCGGATGAACTTGTGAATATGCTGACAGCAATCGCAATCAGTATGACGACTACAACGTCATCGATGATTGCCGCTCCCATCAGTGTAGATCCTTCTCGACTTTTTAGCCAGCCAATTTCTCTGAGTGTTTGAACAGAAATGCTGACCGACGTAGCAGAGAGCAACAACCCTAAAAAAACTGTTTCTTCAAAAGTGAAGTCAAAAAACGAGGCACCTATATATGTGAATAGAATAGGGAACACAATTCCGCCGATTGCTACAAAAGTGGCGGATACTTTATTCTCATTCAACACCTTCATGTTCATCTCGAGCCCTGCTAGGAACATCAAGAGTAAAACCCCTATCTCACTAAATGCCTTCAATGCCTCCCCATCTTGAACCCATCCTAATAGTGCTGGTCCTAAAAGAATTCCAACTAAAATTTTACCGAGAACTGATGGTTGACCAAATCGTACGCTAAGCTGCCCTGCGATTTTAATTGATAGAATCACTAGAACCAATTGTAACAAGAACATGATATTTCTCCCTTTACATACGTCATTCAATGATATTTTCATATGCGTGCATATTATTATGAACGATAGAAGATGATAGTATTTTTGTTAGCTAATAAGTTTGAGTCCGATTGCCGCGGTTAACACCATGCTCATAAATACGAGCCGCTTCCAGTTGTTTGATTCCCCGAAGAAAAGTATTCCGACAACCCCTGATCCAACTGTCCCAATCCCTGTCCAAATCGCATAGGCTGTACCCATCGGTAGATCCTGCATGGCCATGCTCAACAATGCGAAACTCCCACCAAGACCTAGGATGAGGACGAGAAAAGACTTTGCTGATTTTTTCTTTAATATCATGTTGATACCTGTGACACCTACCACTTCAAACAATCCTGAGAATAACAGAAAAATCCATGCCATTAGTTTCGCGCCCCTTCTTTAGATGAAGTACCAGTTACGAGTTTCAATCCGATTACCCCAGACAGCAAGACAAGAATTAATAGTATCTTTGTCATTTGAATCGGATATCCGAATACCAACATTTCCATCAATACAGTTCCAGTGGTTCCTAAGCCAACGAAAACAGCATAGGCTGTTCCGACGGGGATTTTCGACGTTGAGATGATTAAGAACGAAAAAGATAGGACAATCGCGATGGCTGTGAGCCCCCACGTCGTCATACTATCTGCATGTTTTAGTCCAATAACCCAACCTACTTCTAAAATTGCACCTACAATTACTAATATCCAGCCTTTATTCATTTCGAATCCTACTCCTTTTTATACAAATACGAGCATTGTAACTAACAACTACAGAAAATGAGACGAACAAACTAAAGCTTACGAACGTTCGTAAGTTCATTGAACCTCATTTTTTTAATTTGGTCAAGTGATAATTGTCTTTAATCCATTAAAATTTTTCGCGCTCTATTTATTTCACCTTATGAACGGTAACTTTTTATATTATATATATTTCATTTACTGTGTTTATTCTCACTTTTAATCCGGGAAATAAAAATGTAATAAGTATGTTTATGAGATGATGCGCGAATTGGAGAAATGAACGGAGGACAAACATGGATACAATGAGAACCAATACATCTGGTCTGATTATTGGGTCACTGTTATTGCTCATAGGGTTTCTTTTAGTCAATTTTTTTGACGCGGCATGGTCTGCACTTTTCATTGGAGGGGCTTTTGCTTGGATCATAGTATTTAGACAAGATTATAAACGAGTGTTTTCTTTTCCGAAAAAGATTTGGCTAATTCTTTTAGGAGTAATTATTTACTTTGTATATAGTATCATCGTTTCATTTTCTGTAACTTTATTAGGATTTGATTGGGCTGCAAATCCGGCAGTAGGCCAATTAAATCAAATCATTTGGATTTTACCTTTTATGTTATTCGGAGAGGAGTTCTTAGGGATTGGTATTTTAGAAGGTGCGAGAAGTAAAGGAGTTTCTACTTTAATGAGTTCACTCTTGAGTGCTGTTATATTCGCACTGTTACATGTGTTTGCCTATTGGGATGGCTCCCTGTTTTCTACACTATTACACGTGTTGCTTTTACAAGGGTTTGCGAGACTTCTTCTCAACTATGTATATTTAAAGACAGGAAGAAGCATTTGGGGATCATGGATTACACACTTGATAATTGACCTCATAGCTCTATCTGCAGTTGTGTAATAATTAGACACATTTATAGATTTATTAAAGCTTTAGTGATGAACCACTAAAGCTTTTAATAAATCGCCTTATTTCCCGTGTGTTGATCTATGAGCGTCTAATCAAGAGCGTATATCTAATGGCACATGGGTGGTGGCGGATAGAGACGTCAGTTTCGTCGTTTCAGAGCTATCGAAGGCTGTATTCGAGTATGAGGTGATGCATGTCCATTGGCTCATCAAGTATCGGTTCGAGGATTGGGAAGTCTCTGAGGACGGGGCCTGGGAGAAGGAATGGTGATCCGGGCTCATGCGTGAGCGTCTAACGCCTCGTGGCGAAGTCGCTCATCGCACCGCTGCCTCCCTGACGACCCGATAACAAGAGCTGCTGGCTCACAAGCCGCATCTCTATGTTCGTTGACCTTTCTGACGGGAGGCACGGGGTGTAAGAGAAAAGTCAAAAATAAGGATGTGGGCCGTCTGCTTACGTCCTTATTGAAATTAAGAGCGAAAAGTGTAAATTGAACATAGTGAGTTACACTAAATATAGTCAACGTATGATCCAGTATCAACATATCCATAAACTCGAATAACATCCTCAAAAACCTTTTCAGGAACATGAATTTTTTGAAGGATATCTAAAAGGTTCTTTCGGAGTTCCTCGGTATCTGCCTTGATTTCTAACCATTCAATGTATTTGTAGTCCCCAAGTCTGAAATGATAATACCACTCAGCATCCCACATTGTAATATAGCCGGTTTCAATATCTTTTGTCCGCCATTGGAAGTGATTAGGAGTATTGCATATTGCTTCTCTAATTTCTTCCCACTTTGTATTATTCATCACTGGATGGGAGTAATAAGAGTTCATTTTAATCATTCTCCTCTTTTTTCAACTTGCGTTGTCTAATACGCCACATAATCGACGTTATAAACGCCGCCCATCCACCGAGTACAAGGATATAAATTGCCAAGAAAAACACAAATTCTCCATAGTCTTCGAGCTTTTCAAATGGATTTTGAATGATTGTCGGTTCGGATAGTATGCCCACCATCATCAATGGAATGAAGAAAAGAAAGAAACGTTTCCAAAAGTAGTGTTTGTATGGTTGTGAGAATGACTGCTCCATAATCGTACCTCCTCAATTGAATTACACTTATTTACATATATGATAGCATGTTCTCATTTGAGGTTGGATGAAGAATCATTGTTTTTTTCAGCTGATTTCAAATAAAAAGAGGGTGGCCGATTCATTCAGCCACCCTTCAGTCTGTTTATTCACTTGATTCAGTCAATTCACCCGTCCCGAACGTCGCACTAAAAGCACGGCACCAGATCACTACGGTGCTATATTCTGACAGATCGACATCTGCCGGAACTAAATAGTTTTGGTTTCCTGTATTCCCTTTAAGTGCTCCAAGTCGAATCCCTTCGGACGTCTCTTGTCCTGGCTTCGTCAAATAGACAAATAAATCAGGTCCGTTCGTCGTTTCAAACTCTTCAAATCGGAGATACGTCCCGTCTTCTGCCTCGACGGAGCGAATCGTGCCCGTCGTTTCATAATTTTTCTCCCCGTCCATGAACACACCCGCTACTTCGGTTTGACTCGGTTGTGCTTCCGGTGTCTCGGTTGTCTCTTCCTCTGTCTCTTCTTCTGAAGCAGGCGTCTCAACTGCTGTCGGTGGTAATCCTTCATCGACTGTCTCTGTCAAGAAAAGCGGTGAGATGAGCCACCAGGCAACGGCGATTACGGCTACGCCGATCACACCGATGATGAGTTTCGTACTAGTTTTCATGTATGAGTCCTCCTTTTCGGATGTATGAACCATTAATAGCCTTTTCCCGATTATTGGGCTTATAAAAAGACGCAAATGCTAAAATTCGCGTCTAATGACCGTTATACGGTTTCGGTCCAGTTCTCTTCGATGAACGTGTCCCGTCCTGAGATGGCCCGGTCTTCTTTATAGTGTTTCGGGTTCTTTTTATGGTAATCCTGGTGATACTCTTCCGCTTCGAAGAATGTCGTCGCCGGAGTGATTTTTGTGACAATCGGTGCCGTGAAGCGACCACTTGCCGCCAATACGTCTCGACTCGCTTCAGCCCCGATTCGTTGTTCCTCCGTGTGATAAAAGATGGCTGGGGCATACTGAGGCCCGCGGTCTTGGAATTGACCACCGTCGTCGGTCGGGTCGGTTTGAATCCAATATAGTTCGAGGAGACGCTCATATGAGAACAAAGATGGATCATATGTGATCTGAACGACTTCTAAATGACCAGTCGTTCCCGTTTTGACTTCTTCATACGTAGGATTGTCGATATGTCCGCCCATATAGCCAGATACGATTCCTTCAATCCCTGGTAATTCTTCAAATGGTGTCACCATGCACCAAAAACAGCCACCTGCGAATGTTGCTTTTTCCATACTGTCGTTCCCTCCAAATCGTATTTCAACAAAAAAACGCTCACGTCGGATGACATGAGCGCTCTCGTCATATCGTCCAAGGTTTCCCTTGCTGGTCGTAGCACCTTGCCTGTGGCAGGTTGCTGTGAAGTCATGGAGCCAGATCTCTCGTTCACTCTTGATATCGATATGTAGTTGGTGAGAGCATCATACCACCCTCAAAATACTTTCGTCAATGATTCGGTTTTCGCTTTAACTGAAAAATCGTCAAGACGATGATGAATCCGATCAACCCGATCGAAATGAACGGACCATACGGCACATTTTCTCCGTATAACTGCAAGAAAAATAGACCGAACACAGCGAGTAGCACGAATATGTAGGAGCGTGTCATAGGAACCTCCTGTTTTTTCTTAAGTGTAACAAGAACACATCGACTTGGCGATACGAAAAGGAAATCAGGCATAGAGCACGAATAAAGTGGGAGAGATAAAGGAGGAATGTAGGATGGAAGAAATCCAATTACATGAACTGACGATTGAACGTGCACATCGTGGGTATAAAGAAGGACAATTCACGGCACGAGACATAACTGCGTATTATCTTAGAAGGATTGCTGCATATAATGAGCGACTTCATGCCGTCATCCAGGTAAATCCGGACGCCCTGTTCGAGGCAGAGGCGGCAGACCGGGCCTATAAAAAAGGAGTACGCAAACCGCTCCTCGGCATCCCCGTCTTAATTAAGGACAATATCGAGACAGCCGGTCTGATGCGTACGACAGCAGGTGCCGCCGCCATGCGACATCATTTTGCAGGTCGAGATGCCGAGCTCGTGAAACGATTACGGGATGACGGGGCCATCATTCTTGGAAAAGCGAACCTGTCCGAGTGGGCGAACTTTTTAACGGAAGATATGCCGAACGGTTGGAGTGCTGTTGGCGGACAAACGAAGAACCCTTATGGCGACCAATTAGATGTCGGGGGATCGAGTTCTGGATCGGCTTCGGCGGTTGCGGCGAACTTGACACTACTTGCCGTTGGATCTGAGACGAGCGGCTCGATTGTACACCCGAGTGTGCATAATAGTATCGTCGGAATCAAGCCGACCGTCGGCTTGATCAGTCGTTCAGGAATCATTCCGATCTCACGTTCTCAGGATACGGCTGGACCGATGGCGCGTACCCTTCGTGATGCGGTCGTTGCGTTACAGACAATGTGTGGTGAAGATTCGGCTGATCCTGCGACATGGGAAACTCCAGTCGGACCGCCTTATGTGACATGTCTCGATGTCCGTCAAGCGGTCGGGATGCGTGTCGGATTTATCAAGCCAAATATTTCAGACGAAGAAGTCGGTTTGTATGAACAGGCACTTCGATTGCTGCGTCAAGCCGAGGTTGAACTCGTCGAGATCACGTTACCAAAGCATACAGCATTAGAACAGGCAGATATTTTGTTTGATGAATTCAAGCTTGGGATTGAGGCGTATCTTGCGAACACAACTGTTCCATTTAAGACGCTTTCAGACTTAATTGAATGGAACGCGGACCACCCCGAATCGATTCCGCACGGGCAGACCATCTTTGAACAGTCAGATGCACGTTCAGGGCGTCTTGTCGAAGCTAGTTATCTCGACCGTCGGATTGATGATGTTCATCTCGCAAAAGTGGACGGAATGGATGAGCTATTAAAAGGGCAAAAACTGGACGCAATCGTCCTGCCACATGACATGAACTATGACATGGCTGCGAAAGCAGGACACCCGACAATCACGGTCCCTTATAAACGAAAAGAGAGCGGGGCCCCGTTCGGTCTATCGTTCACGGGAACGAGCTTTGCGGAAAGAGATTTGATTCGTGTCGCTTATGCGTTCGAACAGTTCATCACACGACCGACGCCTCCAGATTATTCGTAAGTTGCACCCGTCTCTGACGTCCGCTACAATGGTACGTATGCGGATTAGAGAAAGGACAGGTTAGAATGAAATCATCTATATACGGGTTGACGTTCGATCAGCTCACAAACGAGTGCACGGAAGCAGGATACGGTGCCTTCCACGCACGTCAAGTCTGGGACTCGCTCTACATCGATCGAGTCAAATCGATGGACGCGCTGAACGTCCGTGACGAAGTACGCGATTACTTAACTGAGAAATACGTCATCTCGACACAAGAACTGTTCGTCAAACAAGAAGCGGGCGATGGGACGGTCAAATTTTTACTTAAATTGCATGATGGTCACTATATCGAGACGGTGCTCATGCGTCATAAATATGGTCGCTCGGTCTGTGTGACGACACAGGTCGGTTGTAACATCGGCTGCAGCTTCTGTGCGAGCGGCTTGTTGAAAAAGACACGTGATTTGACGGCTGGTGAGGTCGTCGAGCAAATCATGACTGTCCAACATTTCCTCGATGGAGAAGGAGAAGGGGACCGCGTCAGTCATATCGTCGTTATGGGAATCGGTGAACCGTTCGATAACTTCGATAACTTGGTCGACTTCTTGCGCGTCGTCAAAGATGAGCGTGGTCTTGCAATCGCTCCACGTAAAATCAACGTGTCGACGAGTGGTCTTGCGGACAAGATTTATAAGTTTGCTGACCTCGATTTACGCATCAACTTGGCGCTCTCTCTGCATGCGCCAAACGATGAATTACGCACACGTATCATGAAAATCAACCGGGCGTTCCCGCTTGATAAACTCATGCCGTCGATTCGCTATTACGTCGAGAAGACGAATAAGCGGATCACATTCGAGTATATCTTGCTCTCGAAAGTGAACGATTTACCGGAACATGCGGAAGAACTCGCGGACTTGATTGAAGACATCAAGGACAAGTCTTACATCAACTTGATTCCATATAATCCTGTCAACGAGCATATCCAATATGAGCGAAGCACACCGGAAGATATCATGGCGTTTTATGATATCTTGAAAAAGCGTGGTGTCAACACAGGTGTCCGTCTCGAACATGGGACAGATATCGATGCAGCTTGCGGTCAGCTCCGCAGTAAGCATATGAACGTCGAAGGCGCGAAGTAATCAAATGGCCTCTCCGAATTTTCGGGGAGGCCATTCGCTTATCGTTTTTGTCCGACATATTGAATCACAGCTGATTCGCCGTGATGCAGTGTTCCTTCTTCTCGCCAAACGACCATCTCGTGCAAAAGAATAGGTATGAAATCGTCCTCTAGTTGGTGGAACATCTCTTCGGTGTACAGAAGTGAGACGTCTTTTGGTCCGCCTGTCCCGTAAGCGAGTTGATTTGTAGAGTACACTTCAGTCAGAAATACGCCACCAGGTCGTAGTGTTTTTTGAATACCGGCGAGCACCTTTTCTCTGACTTGTGGTGGAAAGTGGCCGAAGATACAGATGACTAGGTCATACGTATCTTGCGACCAGACCGCTTCATTCAAGTCAATCTGTTTCGTCTGAAGGGAGACGTTTCGTGAAGTCGCCAAGCGCTTCGCTTTTTCGAGTCCCACTTTCGAAGTGTCCCACATCTCGACGTCGAAGCCGAGCGTGGCGAGCCAGACTGCGTTTCGACCTTCCCCCTCAGCGATGGCCAATACACGTTTTCCTTCGATCTGATGAGAGGTGATCCATTCTTGTAAAAACTCGTTCGGCTCTGTCCCATACACATAATCCTCCGAGCTAAATCGTTCATCCCATTTAGACAAGACATTCACTTCCTCTCTACTTTTCTTTCACTATAGCAAATCGAACCAGTGACGGTGAAAATCCATCACGATTTTCCGAATTCATGCATAGTCCAGATGGGAGAAGGGAATAGATTTCTGAACTAATGGATAGAGTGGAGGCTAAGTAATGGAGAGAGTAGATGCGTCGTTATGGATTCGGGTACGAAATACGCTTGGTGAAGGTCCTTGTTGGGATGCTGAGTTAAAGCGTTTTTATTGGGTAGATATCGAGGGTCATACGTTATGGTGGTATGACGAGCGAGAAGACGAGATTTCTTCATTCGAGGTCGGAAAACAGGTCGGTTTTGTCATACCAAAAGTTACGGACGGTGTCGTCCTTGGATTGAAAGATGGAATCTATGAATGGGATGAAATTAATCGAGATCTAAATAAGATTGTCGAGCTGGATGACCCTGATGGTCGATTACGTTTCAACGACGGGAAAGCCGATCCATATGGTCGTATTTTCGCAGGTACGCTCCATCTTGAGGATGAAGAAAACCAAGCGACATTGTATCGAGTCGATCGAGATGGAACGACGACATCACTCATGGATGAATTGACACTTTCGAACGGGTTGACATGGTCTCCTGACCATTCCGTTTTTTACCATATCGATACACCGACTGAAAAAATTCGGAAATATGATTTTGATTTGAAGTCAGGAACGCTCTCGAACGGAGAGGTCGTAATTGATTTTTCAGAGGAAGAGGGCTTTCCTGACGGGATGACGTCCGACTCTGAAGGCTGTCTATGGGTTGCACATTATGCTGGTGGAAGAGTGTCACGTTGGGACCCGTCGACAGGTAAAAAATTATTGGAAGTGCATGTTCCTGCACCGAATGTCACCTCATGCGCCTTTATCGGGGATGGGCTTAATCGATTAGCCATCACGACGGCTCGCGAAGGAATGGATGAGGAGGCGCTTTCCGAATATCCGGATGCGGGATCAGTATTTATCGTCGACACAGAAGTGAAAGGGATGCCATTGTATCGTTTCGGTCGCTGAGGAGGAAATACGATGGTGAAACGACTGTTGGTTCGAGCAGGTATTGGGTTGGCAGTTGCAGCAGCAGTTAAGATGGGGATTCAAAAGTTACAAGAAAACCGAGCGCGTGAAGAAGACCATTCTTACCTCGACCCGAAGTGGGATGAGGTGCCGAGCGTCGATTCAGACAAAGATGAGGACGAGGTCGGATTGACTCAACTCGACTCGATTTATCGGGCTGAATGGCAGGCGAACGCTTATCCGCGCTCGGAAGCCGAAAGAAGGGCACTTGAAGAATAAATACCCACACGTTCAAAAACACGTCGATGGACGTGTTTTTTTGTTGACAAAAAGATGTTACCATTTCATTATATAAAAAGTAATCATTACGATTTAAATGGAGGATATATTATGAAACGTATTCCAATTACAGTACTCTCGGGGTATCTTGGTAGCGGCAAGACGACGCTGCTTAACCACATCTTACATAACCGAGATCATAAGAAATATGCGGTCATCGTGAACGACATGAGTGAACTGAATATCGATGAAAAGTTGATCGAGCAGGGAGGATTCTCCCGGACCGATGAAAAGCTAGTCGAGCTCTCGAACGGATGCATCTGTTGCACGCTCCGAGAAGATTTGTTGACAGCCGTCTATGAATTAACGAAAGATCGCGAGCTCGATGGCATCATCATCGAGTCTTCTGGGGTTTCAGAGCCGATTCCCGTTGCGCAGACATTCACGTATGCCGACGACGCGCTCGGGATCGATTTGACGAGCCGTGTCTATATCGATGCGATGGTCACTGTCGTCGATGCGTACCGCTTCTTCAAAGATTTCAATTCCGGTGAATCGCTTATGGAACGCCAACAAGCCGTCGATACAGGTGACGTACGTGAAGTCGTCGACCTTCTCGTCGACCAAGTCGAGTTTGCGGACATCATCGTATTGAACAAGGCGGACAGGGTATCTGAAGAAGAACTGCAGGAGATGAAGGGCTTACTGAAAACGCTCAATCCGAGCGCAAGGTTGTTGACCTCGACCTACTCGAATGTGGTGTTAGACGACCTACTAGACGTCCAGTTGTTCGATTTTGACCAAGCGATGCGCGCTGCAGGTTGGATTCAAGAACTCGAGTCGGAAGAACATACGCCGGAAACGGAAGAGTATGGCATCAGTTCGTTCGTTTACCGTCGGCGTCGACCATTCCATCCTGAGCGTTTGATGAATTGGATGGAACATTACCCTGAAGAAATCGTTCGTGCCAAAGGTTTCTTATGGATTGCGACACGAAACGACCTCGCTTGTCTGTTTTCACAGGCTGGGTATGCATCAACGCTCGAACATGCGGGTCGTTGGTTAGCGACACTTCCGGATAGTGAACGAGAGGCTATGTTTGCAACAGAACCTGAACTGCGTGAAGACTACATCGAGCCGTACGGAGACCGACAGAACGAATTGGTCCTCATCGGTCAACGAATGGACCGGGAGACTGTCGAGCGGTCACTTGACGCTTGCTTGTTGACGGATGAGGAGATGGAAACATCGTGGGATACGCTCCATGATCCGCTCCCGGGCACAGGTCAATTCGTCACATATTCAGATTGACCGTTTACAAAAGATTAAAACATCGCTATACTGTGACTGCATAAGTAACCGCATATTAATGACTGCACTAGGGGTGCTTCGGCTGAGATGAGAGCATGGCTCCGATCCCTTATAACTCGATCCAGATAATACTGGCGTGAGGAAGTGCGGCACTTTCTCTATGCAAGTTTGTATAGATTTTGTTGCTGCATTCTCATGAATGCGGCTTTTTTTATGCAAACACATTTAGAGGGGGAAATAGAATGAATGAATCATGTGGTACGAGTCCGATTGTCGGGTTTCGATTCACACTAAGCCCGATGACAGACGATTTTGTCGGGACAATCAAAGGTGCACTAAAACGAACGGATCTGTCAGGTGTGTGGAGACATACGGATGACGTGTCGACGGTCATCCGTGGACAAGTCGAGCATGTGTTTGACGTCGCTCGAACGGTCTTGAGTCTTGCTTCGGAAGAAGGGAAGCATGTCTCAATGAGCGGAACGTTCTCTGTCGGTTGTCCAGGGGATTCGGCGGGAGATGAGGTACTCAAGGCTCCGAGCGAACCATTAAACGGTGCATCAAGAGACCAGTACGTGTCATCGCAGTTCGCACTCTATCCGATGGGTGCTGACGATTACATGGAGCTTATCTATGAGGAAATCGAACAAGCAAAACAGGCTGGTGTCTATAACGAGTCGATGCATCATGCATCAGGCATCCATGGGAACTTAGATGACGTGTTCTCATACTACGAGGCGGCCTTTAAGCGGACGCGCGAAAAGAACCGACACGTTGTCATGACGGTGACGTTCAGCGTAAATAGTCCGTCACATGGAGGGCGACATGCTTAAATCGTGGAAATTGAAAGAAGTCGTCCTTGTCTCCGTACTATCTGTTGTCTTCGCGGTCGTCTATTTATTGTTCGTTCATATCGGTAACTTGTGGGCAGGGTTGATCGGTCCCATCGCCTACGAGTGGATCTTTGGCATCTGGTTTATCGTATCGATTATCTCCGCATACATCATTCGTAAACCGGGGGCGGCATTCATCTCAGAAGTGATGGCCGCAACGATTGAGATGTTGATTGGCAATGCCATTGGGCCACGCATCATCTTGGTCGGCATCGTTCAAGGTTTAGGGGCAGAAGCCGTCTTTGCGATGACGGGCTATAGACGTTATGAGCTATGGGTACTCATGCTTGCCGGATTTGGGTCGGCTGTCACGAGTTTCGTCTATACATATTTCATGAGTGGGTTCGCGATGTTAGAGCCAGGCTATGTGGCGACGATGTTCGGGCTGAGAGCCGTCAGTGGGATGGTCATCGCTGGAATCGGTGGGAAGTTGCTCAGTGACCTATTGCTGAAGACAGGATCACTTCGCGGTTATGCGATTTCACGAAGTGGGAACGTCCATGGTTGAGACAGAGTCACTTCATTTTCGATTCCCAGAGAGTTCTGAGGCGATTCTTGAAGACGTGACCGTTTCAATCCGTCAAGGTCGTACGATTCTTAGTGGGGCGAGCGGAAGCGGGAAATCGACGCTTCTCGCGCTATTCAACCGTCTCTATCCGGAGAATTGTGACGGAATCCTTGATGGTAGACTCGAACTACTTGGACGATCATACGACGACTATGCACCTGGCGAGATCAATCAGCAGGTCGCAACGGTGTTTCAAGACCCGGATACGCAATTTGTCATGGAGCGGGTGGAAGAAGAACTGATTTTCACACTTGAGAACTTGTCGACACCTGTCTCAGACATCGAACAACGCGTGACGGAAATCCTCGAATCGTTACAGTTGAGTGATTATCGAAACCGCAAAATTGATTCGTTGTCAGGCGGACAGAAACAGCGGATCGCTGTCGCTTGCGCTTTAGTCGGAAGGCCTCAGTGGCTACTGCTCGATGAACCGTTGACGCATCTAGACCCAGTGACCGCGCAAGAATTTGTAAAATGGCTCGACAAAATGAAAGACCTGAATGTCATTGTCGTCGAGCATCGTCCTCATCTATGGGGAGATTACTTTGACTGGCATATTGAGTTAGAGCGAGGGTGTATCGTTAGGCATGAATCATTCCGTCCGGTCGAGGATTTTGCATTCGTGAAGTCGAACGCGTCACTCTCAGCTATTCAACGCTACAAGGTTAAAGAGGTCAGACGTGATTCGTTTCAGCTTAAGGAAACGTTACTTCATGTCCGGTCAGGAGAAGTGATTGCCGTTCTCGGTCCGAATGGGAGCGGGAAGTCGACATTTTTGAGAAGCTTAACAGAACACGATCATCGGGTCGGGCTCGTGCCACAATCACCAGAACATCTATTTTTTATGAACTCCGTTGAGCAAGAGTTGCAGTTTGGTCACGAAACATCAATTGAGACCGTGATATCTGACATGGAGCTTCATAATCAGAGATTCCTCCATCCGTTATCCCTTAGCCATGGTCAAAAACGGAGGCTCGCAGTTGGAATCCAGTCGCTATCGAATAAGCAATTGCTTGCATTCGATGAACCGACTGCAGGTCAGGACGAAGCGTCACTCCATGCACTCGAGGCGCTGATGAAGCGGCATGCGGAACAAGGGCAGACCATCCTGTTCGTAACCCATGACCTATCGTTCGCCAATATCGCCAATACGTTCTATTTGATGAAGGATGGGGAACTTTCGGGACCGTTCGGGGATGAACTATGGCAGAACACAGAGATGCTCCTTGATTATCGATTGCAAGGGAGGGGAGAACGATGTCACTCCATGACATGAATCCGACGGTGAAGTTTGTGACATTGACGTTCATCATGTTCGGTCTGGCACTGTTTTACAATCCTTGGACACCGCTCGTCATCATTGTCGGTACGCTACTGATTCAGCTGGTGGCAACAGACGTATCGTGGAAGAGATGGGGAATGTTCTTAATTCCATTTCTCATCACGGCGATCGGTACGTTTTGGACGACGCTCGTGTTTGGGAAAAATCTTGAGGGAGAGTCGTGGATGACCATACTCGGTCAGGACATCACAATCGAAGAGAGACGTGTCGCCGTTGCCCTCAGTCTTCGCGTTTTGGCGTTCACGGTCCTCTCCCTTCTTTTCATATTTACAACGGATTCAAAGCGATTCGTCATGAGTTTGATGCAACAGGCGAAGTTATCGCCGACAATCGCCTATAGTGCCCTGGTCGGGTTCCGTTTCATCCCTTTGTTGCAGCGTGAGCTGCAGCAACTCCAATATGCACATCAGTTGCGAGGAATTTCGCTCAACACGAAATGGGAACGCCTTCGGCACGTTCCAAAATTACTGTTGCCACTCCTTGCAGGTTCAATCCGTCGAGCCGAACGCATCGCCTTTTCGATGGAAGCAAGAGGGTTCACGAGTGGAAAACGAACGATTTATGACAAGGTTGAGGTCAAATCAAGTGATTTTGTTTGGTCAGGTGTATTACTCACGTTATTTGGAATCGCCATCTGGGCGGGCATATAAAAAAGGAAGGTGACTCACATGGAGTCATCTTCCTTTTTCGTTTCCTTCACAATCCGAAACTTTGGTTTTACCGATTCATTGTTGAACGCCTCGAGTACCGTGTTCTCGTTGGCCATACGAATCTGTTGCGGTTCGCCTTTAGCAGTCGTACCGATACAGTACATATTCGACTCGTAATCGGCAAAGAGCGATTTATAGGATGTCGCATGGTGCATCAATCGACCAGGCGAACCCCAACCGACGATGATCATCCCGCCGCTCGCCTCCACCTCTTGTAACGTCTCTTCGACATAGTGATAATTCGTCTCGTCGAGCTGCGATTCCACATATGGAAGATTATCATTGATGGCAAGTGTTGGCACGAGGCTGATGACACGCATCTCCCGAATCGGTTGCGACAAATGATTTTGCATCAACATATAAGCACGTTGCGTTGTCGTACCTGATAAAAAGGCATCGCTCATACGCGGTGAATAGATGATGACGGCACAAATCACTCCATCCTCGACATCCGTGAACTCATACGTTCGCATATAACGTTTCGTTTTGTCTTCGTTGAAAATCGATTTTACGCGGATGGTTACTTCTTCTATATGCGTATTCATTTCCATTCCTCACTTTTTCATGTAAACATCAGCCGAGTGTCTTAAACCACTCGACGTATCGAATCGTATAATAGGCGACATGTTGACTAAACGTGTCCCGCTCATCCGGGATGACCGTCACACTTGATTCATAATTCTCATAGTATGTCATGACATCAGTGACATACTGCTCACTTCGATTGTACTCGAAGATGGCGTTCCGTATCGATGTGACTGAATCCGTCTTTTTCCCGCCGTGTTCACTTAAATAATACGCCGCCGTATGGGCAGAATCAACAAGACTATGCGGGTCTGCCTTGCCATCGCCATTTCCGTCACGCCCGAGACCTCCGTATTGATCGATTAAAGCCAGATCTGTCAGATCGACTTCGTCTTCTGGAACATCGCCTTTTTGATCATCCGTATCATATTCCCAACCTAGCCAAGTGCGAGGCATAAATTGAAATGGTCCGATTGCGCCAACAGAGGAGCGCATCGAAGAACTGTGTGAGAAAATCGTCTCGACGCGATGTACAGCAGCAAGCAGACGCCAATCCACGTCATATGCCTCCGCGGCGTCCTGATACACAGCGAGATTAGCGTTTGGTACACCGTGCTCGCCATAATAGGTTCGATACAATCCATTGTTTACTTTATCATGTTGACCGAACCAGCCAATTGCCCCGAGCAAAAGCACGAGTACAATGATGAAACCGGTCAGTCGCAGCATCATACGTTTCAAGATACCGCCTCCTAGCTTTTAGACAATACCCGAATAGTGTAGCATATAGCTAAGAGGAAGGACAGGAGTGGATATGGATGCTCGAACGATTGATTTTCACGGCAATTATTGGATACATGTTGATTGTCCAAATCTTTAACGCAAAACTGATTCGTCCATTGATTGAGACGAAAGGACGGACGTGGGTATACGACCAAACCGTTAAATCAGCATGGGGACTGACCTTGTTGATTGTAGCTCTCATTTTCTTATTTCAAGTACCGCCATCTGAAGTAGGTTTGACATTTTCGCCAGAACCAGGCAACGAACAAGCGTGGCAAGTCTTTTTCCTATCATGTATTCTCGTCACAGTGACACTCGTTTTTTACTTGTTAGTCAAGACCTCATCCCGACTACGACGTGTCCTACGCCCGTACTATGAGCTTGATTTAGAAAAGCTTCTCCTGCCTAGAACGAAGAAAGAGGAACAGGAATGGAGTGCCGTCTCGGTCACAGCAGGTGTGACCGAAGAGTTCATCTTTAGAGGCGTTCTACTATATACGATCACACTATATATCGATGGGTCGAACGTCACTTTTGCACTAATTGGCGGAGCTCTCTTTGGCATCGCGCATGCCTATCAAGGCGTCAAAGGAATCTTGACGACGGGCATTGTCGGTTTCGGTCTTGGTCTACTATATTTAGGTATGGGTGTCTTATGGCCGGTCATGGTCTTGCATGTACTGCTTGACTTGATTGCTGGACCAATCCATGTCGGTGCAAAAAGCGATTGACTGCGTCTTCATATGCAGGGGCGTCCTTGATCATACAATCTGTATGTTCTGCTCCGTCAATCAAGAGCAAATCGTTTAGGCGGTTCAACGCGTTCATCTCGACTGACATCCACGTCGGGACAAAATCATCTTTTGAGCCGTGTACGAATAAGATTGGGGTCGTCGTTTCAGTGACGGCCTTTTTTGGTTGTACTTGCTTCATGGTGAACCCGGCACGAGACCATAAGAAATAATTGATTCCGGGAAGGAAGAACTCTGCAGGTATCCGATGCAATTCTTTCAATTGGTATCGCATCAATTGCCCCATATCGTCAAACGGACATTCTGCGATGACAAAATCGACGTCTGTGAGCGGAGTCGTTTGAAGGACCGTCGCTGCACCCATCGAGACTCCGTGAAGACCGATTTGTTCGACTGTTTCATTCGTTTTCAACCATTCGACCCAATCGATCATATCGATTTTTTCATGATATCCGTAAGAAGCATAAACGCCTTCGGATTCCCCGTGTGACCTTAAGTCGACAGCAAGCAAGTTATATCCGAGACGATGGAACATGGCGAGATGAGGCGCCATGAAGCTATGTGAAGCGGTATAACCATGTACAAAAACAATCCATTTCGTCGAGGCGTCATTCCGATAAATTCGACCATAGAGTCGATAATCGTCCCTCGACTGTATGGAGACATGTTCAAATGGGACATCATGATAGAAGGCACGGTCCTCTTCCGTGTATGGAGCAAGTAACATCTCCGGTGTTTTCCGTTTCCCTCGAGTCATCCGTTTGAAAGCATAGTAGCTGATTGCGTAATAACCAGTGAAAAGTGAAGCTAATCCGATTTGCCATTTTCGTTGCATATGATCGACTCCTTTCAACGTAATTGTACCCGAAACGAAGAGAAATCGTGCTATTTTCTGTCGTAAGTTGGGCTCTTACGTGCCATAACCTCAAAGTTTATATGACGATACTCTTCTCGCATCACATAAGGATATACGCTATGATCGCTAAACAATCTATAAAGGGGATCGGAACAGTGATGGAACGAGTGGATAGCTATCGAATGATTCAATGTGTGTTGAGTAATCCAAATGGAACACTCGAAAGCGGTGTGACCTTTAAATGGACATGTGACGGCGACGAACGAATCGTCGGTCTCGTGTTCGATTTGTTGCTCGATCGTTATTTTCTACATAACAAATCGAGCCTACACACCGAGGTTCAGGAAATCGCAATGTCGACGGGATGCCGACCAGAAGAGGTCGTCCGTGCATTTGCTTGTCTCTCGGGTATACGACTCGAATCAAATCATATTGCGGAGCGGTTCATGGTCATTGAAGGTGCCAACATCTCGCAACAGGGAGAGATCGGGGTCACCGTACGTTTCGGTGGCTGGCTCACGCATCAGCTTCAACAAATCTGTCAACGTGAACCGATGTTTAGCTATTGACCTCAGTCAATGTGCCATCGATGACACGCAGTACACGATCACATACATCGAGCATACGTTCATCGTGCGTGATGACGACGACGCTACGTCCTTCACGATGTGCTTGTTGTGACAGCAACTCCATCACACGCCGTCCGTTCTCGTAATCCAGACTCGCCGTCGGTTCATCTGCCAAAATGAGTTGTGGTGAATTAATCAAGGCTCTAGCGACGGCGACGCGTTGTTTTTCTCCTCCAGAGAGTGTCGTCGGGAGATGATGTAATCGATGTTCTAATCCAAGCTTCACTAGTAACTGTTTTGCGTCGCTATCTTTGTTTTCTTGAATGAGCTCGAGCTGTTCGAGTACTGTCAGATAAGGGATCAGATGTGCTTGCTGAAATACGAACCCGACTTCATGTAGTCGGAGAAGCCGTCGCTGTTCTTCGTCTAAATCAAACACATCTTGTTCATTCATGGAGAATGTTCCTTGATCTGGTTTTCGGAGCAGACCGAGAATATATAATAACGTACTCTTTCCACTCCCACTTGGACCGACGATGGCGATACATTCTCCAGGTGACACGTGTAAATGAATATCATTTAGAACGAGCTGGCCATCGAATTGATGAGATATATGCTCTAGTCTCATGATGCTTTCCCTCCTATAATTTCAATCGCGTCGATTTGGCGAATCTTCCAGAGCGGAAGGAATGCACCAAGGATCGATAAGATGATGAACATGGAACCAAATAGAGAAACGTGACCGATGTCGACGATAAACGGCATCGACGATGGAATCACGGCATCAGCGATATACATAATCGCGATGGACGCCGTGACAGCGGATGATACGATGACGATTACTTGAAAGAGCAATGCCTGTCCGATGATTCGTGGGGAGAGACCGATTGCTTTCAAAATACCGAGTTCTGGTAGTTTTTGTAAGGTGAACAGATAAAAGAATGCGGTCAAAATAAAGGTTCCGATCACCAGTAAGAATGCCCGCATCATCGTAAATGTGCTCTGCTCGGCGCTATAACCGGGAACAGATTCGATGAGTTCCTGTTGACTCATCGTGAGTGTATCGGATGCCGAAGCATTTGCTCCAATCTCGGCAGATACATATGGACGTTGTTCGGAGTATCGTAAATAATCGAACCACGTTTCATTCGTCGTATAGAGGACGGGCCCATGGCTGTATCTTCCAAGGGCCTCACCAGCGATTGTAAAGTCATACGCTGACACGAAGTCGGTCAGCGTATCGCCAATCTTTACGTTCTCTGAAAGGCTCGAATCGAAGACCACTTCACCTTTTCGTAGACCTTCGACTGGTCCAATCTTGCTACCGCTAGGAAGGGCGAAGAGGGTCACCTCTTCTTTCTTTCCATCAATTGTGACTGTGAGCGGGCGGACACTCATCGTTTCAGTTGAAGCATCAGTTGGGACGTCCAAAAAGGAACGCGTCAACTGACCATCTGAATCTTTGTCCAGTCTATACGTTGAAACGTTCAATTCGTGTAAGGCAGAACCGTTGTCATATGCTAGTCCGTCAGCAAGCCCCGTGATCAAGGTCGTTAACATGACGATCATGAGCGTGATCACGAACAGCATCGAAAACTTTCTTTTTTGTCGCCACATCTCTTTCCATCCTAATTGCATAAAAAAACCTCCTTCAAGTTCTATGAAGGAAGTGTAATCGTTCAATATGAACAGAATATGAACAGCATCAAAAATGAAGATGGAACGTCGTCCCGATTCCTTTAGTCGATTCAAGGGTAATCTGTCCACCGTGCAAAGCGATGATGTCTGATGTGATGGCGAGGCCTAACCCGGTTCCTTGAGTCGTTCGTGCGGCATCGCCTCTGAAAAACCGGTCAAATAAATGACGTTTCGTCTCCTCATCCATTCCAATTCCTTCATCGATAAAGGAGACACATATCCGAGGATTGACGGTGCATGTGATCCGAATCGTCCCACCATCGTGTGAGGCATGGATAGCATTGACTAATACATTGTTCCACACTTGTGCGAGAAGGACAGGGTCACTTTTCAATTCGACATCAGGCGGGATGTCGGTCATGACGGCAATCCCTTTTTGGTCGAGCAAAAATGCGTTCATCTGTATGACCTCTGAGATAGACTGTAACACGTTCACATCCGACGCAAGGGTCGGTGGATGTTCATCTAGACGCGATAACAATAAGAGTTGTTTGGTTAATTGAGATAAACGTCTTGTTTCTTGTTCGATGACACGTGCATATTCTTTCGATACACCGTCGGTACCTTCAGCCAACTTTTCCGCATAGCCGACGAGTGACGTCAAGGGTGACTGAAACTCATGAGAGACGTTCGAGACGAATCGACGTTGTCGTGCTTCGGTCTGCTTGATTACATTCGTCATCTCTTGGAACTGTCTCGCTAACGTTCCGATTTCATCTTTTCGTTCAATAGGCAGATGTTTCGGCTCTTGCCTCATGGCCACTTCAGTCGTCGCGGCTGTGAGCGTTTTTAAAGGTCGAACGAGCGAACGAGTCGACATCGCAATCAAGCTGAACGCGAGAATGGTTACGAGTCCGAAGAACATGCCAACAAAAAGGTGAAGCTCTCGGATTTGGGCACTCAGGTCAGGTCGAATGAAGACGACATCTCCGTTGTCGAGTGTCCATCCGTACGTATTCGTCAATTCATTATCAAATAGCCCTAAAAGGAACAGGTGAAATGGGAAATCACGCATTCCTTGATAAGGTGTGCCTGCACGGACAAATGAAATCACATCGTCAGGAATCGATTCATCTCTAAACGAACCACCATAGCGCGATCGTGTATTTGTCGAATCAATCACAACCAATTGGTAACCTGTCGCAGCCAAAAACGAATAAAATGCGTCTTCGTCTGCATCTGTATGTTCTGAGAAATAGGTCGACGCCTGTTTTGCGATTGTCTCGGTCTTCTCACTATAAGAAGGTTGCCACCACGTATAGTAAGCGACATTACTAATCAATAACGAGATGGCTCCAGAAATGAGTAAAATGAAAAACATGGTGAGAATGATTCGAGTATATAATGTCTTCATTTCAATACCTCGAGTGAATACCCGACACCGCGCACTGTCCGAATCGAGAGTGCGGGGTGGTCGAACCTGTGACGGAGTCGTTTGATGTGCACATCGACCGTTCGTTCATCTCCTTCGAAATCAAATCCCCATACGAGTTCAATCAACTCTTCGCGACGATAGACCCTGCCTGGAAATGAAGCGAGCTGAAACAATAGTTCAAACTCTTTTTTGGGAAGATAGAACAATTGATCGTCGAGTTTCACTTCATATTCGGTTAAATCCAACTGTAGCGGTCCTGCTTGAATACGCGAAGCAGATGAGCGCTTGTATCGCCTTGAAACGGCTTGTAATCGGAATAGTAGTTCTTCTGGGATGAAAGGTTTTGTCATATAGTCATCTGCCCCGTGCTCAAACCCTTGACGTTTATCTTCCCATTCGCCGAGTGCCGTCAATAAGATGACAGGAATATCAAGTTCCGTTTTCAGGCGGCGACACAATTCCCGACCATCTATACCTGGTAGCATAATGTCGATAATGGCTGCATCAATCGGCTGAGTCATATATAGCTGCTCGCCTGACTTCCCGTCTGTTGCAATGAAAACATCGTGACCTGCATCTTCAAACGTCTCTTTCACAAGACGTAAAATTGAAGGGTCATCTTCCACGATGAGTAAACGCATGTCAATCGTTCCTTTCTATAAAACTTACACGCGAAACGAGGTGACCCCGTATGGGTCACCTCGAGTCGAATCAGTTCAATTGTTTCGTCATTTCCTCGTGCAAAGCTCGAAGCGCACGGATGAATGCATCTTTGAAGTACTTATCTTCTTGTGTCTCTAATGTCTGAATCGCTTTTTGATCACCCGTTGATGCTTTTAAGAGCAGATTCACGACTGTTCCCCAACGTTTGACGTGTTCTGGTCTTGGGTGATTAAGGGCGGTTGTCAACGTAAACCAATACGGTTGATCACGACGTTGAAGGGTGGCAATCATTTGTTTTGCAAGTAGAGCCTCTTCTTCGGAAGGTAGGGTCGCCGTCGCGAACCATCCGAGTAATGAGGCACTCATCGATTCGAGTTCCTGCTTCATCGACTGTTCCATCGGCAAACGTCCAAAATCCGTGACGTTGACAAACACCAAGCGGTCTTTTGGGTCGATATGAGTGACCCATCCCGTGATTGATTTCATTTTGTCCCGCTCTTTAGACTGTGCCTTACATGTATATCCTTGTTGTTTTCCAATATAAATTCGGAACTGCCCCCGGTCGACATGTTTGTCCACTTTGAACTCAATGTCTTGTCCGACTTGAAACGGTTGATTCCGCTTATTCAGCGTCTGTCCTTTTTTCAACTCAGGTCGTTTTGAAATGTGTCTCAGCGCTTCTTGTTCGGTGCGATCATCCAACGTCCAAAGGTTGTGGGGTGTCACATTTTTGAAACGATGGCGTCGCACATAAATATATTGGTCAAGCGCGTCAATCGCGTCTGCGGCAGGTAGTGTACCATTCAAATAGTCATCAGCGATGTCTCGTAGTGTGAGAGATTCGAGACGATCGATATATCCTGCGTATGGAATCGTCTCGACGACATACAAAGCGGTCGCAATCAATTCACTTTCACGAGGGGTCAACGGTCGTTTGGCCATGATGCACTTCCTCTCTAGATTCATACGAATAGTATATCAAAAACCAAGCGATCGTTGCGAATTCAACTGAGATTTGGAAAATGATGCGGAATGGACAGGATTTCCACATCCCATCACGAATAGTAACGTGTAGAGAATCGGATGAAGGAATGAAAAGTGAGGTGAGGCGATGAAGCTTTCCATCGAACCTGGTGATTATGTTGTCTTGATTGAAATCAATAAAGAAGTATTAAAATGTGTCTCCCTCGAAGAAGCGGATCAGGCAGACCGGATCAGATACGAACTAGTCGGACGGATGAGTGAACGGTTACCAGCTGAAGTCATCGTCCCGTCCATCATCGACTACATTCGCTTTGGAAGTGGATATATCGGGGATCGTATCGTCTGGGATGCGGAAACAGAGTCTTTTTTTTGTCAGCAGTTTGAGACAATCGACGGCTCTCCGCTCGGAGAAGATTTAGAAGGATTTCGTCCTGACTCAAGTCGAGTTGAACTGGCGCGGTATTATACGTATTTGACCATCGGGCGAATTGTCGAATATGAGATGTTACATCCTGATGAACCAAGCTATTGGTAAACTTGTCGACAACTTTTTATTCAAAAAAAGGGAAATCTAATCCAAAGTTTGAGATAATGAAATCACTTTATCAGTTTGGAATGGAGCGGAAGGAATGAAAAAGATTGCCCTTTTGACAGCGATTGCGCTGTTATTGCCTGTAGGTGTGGATGCAGCGAAACCTGTCGTGCTTGAAAAACATGGCTACGTCGTCTCAGAGCCACGAATCACGAATCAATATTATGTACGACAAATCGGGACAGACTTGGCGTGGAGTAAAACGAGAGGTGCCTCAGACATCGTCGTGGCGTTAATCGACTCATCTGCCGACCGTAATCATACAGATTTAAAAAATGTTCCACGCGTCGTGAATTCGATGAAAGGTCCCTATAGCGCAGATACCCATGGGACGCATACTGCCGGCATCATGGCAGGAAAGCATAATCATTTTGGAATTGCCGGGCTCGCCCCGAACGTGCGATATCATTTTTATAATGTTTTCTATGGAAGAAACTCTGAATATACAGACTCATGGACGGTGGCAAAAGCTGTAGATACTGCCGTCGCAAAAGGTGCCACGATTATCAACTTATCACTTGGTGGAGATGACTATGATCGTCGCTTAGCTGCGTCCATCAAACAGGCGAGAGCCAAAGGTGTAATCGTAGTTGCATCTTCAGGTAACGATGGGATGACTAAAACGTCGTTCCCGGCGAATATGAAAGAAGTGATTGCTGTCGGTGCGATTGACTCTCGTCATCAAGTTGCTGACTTCACCAACATGGATGCGAGTGTAAAAATCGTTGCTCCTGGTGTGAATATTCTCTCACTCGGGGTGAATAATCGTTTTATTTATATGGATGGTACCTCTATGGCCGCACCAATGGTCACAGCGAGTCTCGCGCTCGTCAAATCAATCAATCCATTTTTAACACCTGACGAGGTGGATGCCCTGATCGCGAAAATGCCACGTTCTCAAGGGAAAACGTATACGGAGTTGAATACATTAAAACTACTCGATGCGACCCCTCGGCCATTGACACTAAGTACTGATTCTACTTGGAAGCAACGCTATATTACCGATGTGAAACTGAATGTCATGCAGCGTCCGACAATCAAAACGACGTATGGACTGTATATGGGTAGTAAGAAAATTAAAACGTTAAGTCCGAATACAAACTTTACGATGTTTGCATATGGTGATTGGCTACCGAGTGGGCAGTATCGACTTGTCGCCCAAATGACCGATGGAAAATACAAACGGTCTACGAGTAAGACGATTGATTATATCAATACGGTCAAAACGTCCATCTCCGTTGATGCGGCAGATGCTCAGACGTTCTCCTTACAGACTACTCGTAAAGGAATCGTCACCGTTCTTGATGCGGATGGCAATAAAATGTATGAAGCCCTCCATATCGCCGGAACATTCCCGGTGAGAGGAGATACGACAAAACCGTTGACGGTGATTCTAAAGCCGACAGATGTGCGTGAAAAAGTCGTATCGACGAATTATACACCGCCTGTGGTCGAGGAAGAACCGCCTGTGGTTGAATCCTTATAAAGAAAAAAGCCGTCTACTCCGAACGGAGAGACGGCTTATCTAATTCAATCGATGGTGATGGCTTCTCCACACCAACGGATACTCGCTTCTAATACATTTCCTTGGTCGTCAATATGCTCAAAACTGAGTTTACCATCGCGGATGATTTCGCATAATCCGACACGAACCCGATCACTCCAAGCGCGACGCGTTTCATGGGTTTCGTCGAACACCGGAATCGCGTCAGGGAAACGCTCTTCTAAGTGTGCTAAATTATGATGGTCAAAATGATAAGATCGTTTCGAGAGTTCGTTCGGTGCTTTAATATCGAACGGTTCAAACCCTCGGACGAGACGATTATTTCGGTAGAAGGCGAACACGCCGTTGTTCGGGTGGAGCACTTTAATGTCATCGATTTCTATTACATAAGTCAGACGTTGAATCCAACCGTTTTTTGCATCTTGATGCATCAAAATCCCTCCTTATTCAATGAACACGCCTTATTTTAGCGCTGACTGAATGTAAAATCAAGTTTCGAATTTCAGTTGTAAATTGTTGAAATTTCCGCTACAATGGTTGAAGTGACTATGAGGTCTGGACAATCGCGGGACGCAAGTTTTGAGGAAAGTCCATGCTCGCACAGCCTGTGATGGCTGTAGTGATCGTGCTACACGAAAAGATAAGTGTAGGCAACGCAAGTTGACGGCAGAAGAAACACCTAAGTCCTCGGATATGGTGTACGCTTCTTGAAAGTGCCACAGTGACGAAGTCTGATCGGAAACGTTCAGAGTGGAACGAGGTAAACCCCACGAGCGAGAAACCCAAACTATGGTAGGGGAACTTCCGAACCGGAACCGAACGGGACGGAGGGCGCCGATGTGCGCAGATAGATGATTGTCACTCCATCGTGCCAGGGAGACCGCTATGAGCACCGGAGTACAGAACATGGCTTACAGGACAACATAGTCTCAACTAACAACGACAAGGAGTTCAAGCACATATACTTGAGCTCCTTTTTTCATGATTTTTTTACAATTTACAACATGAATGAAAGATTTTAATGTAGAAAGAAGGCGATTGCAGATGGCAAAACGTAAACTGATTGCGACAGCAGCGATGGGGATTGAGGCACTCGTTGCAAAAGAAGTAAGAGACTTAGGATACACATGTGAAGTCGAGAATGGTCGAGTTTACATCGATGCGGAGATGGAAGACATTCCACGATTAAATATGTGGTTGCGCACGGCAGACCGTGTCAAACTCGTCGTAGCGGAGTTCAAGGCGACAACGTTCACAGAACTATTCGACGGGGTTGTGGCATTGCCGTGGACAGATTTCATGCCGTGGGACGCTGCGTTCACGGTTGATGGTCGCTCGGTCAAATCGAAATTGTTCTCAATTCGGGACTGTCAAAAGATTACGGAGAAGGCAATCGTCGAAGCGATGCAGCGTGGCTACCATAAGGGAGGGGAATGGTTGCCGAAGTCAGGTGCGAAATTCCCGATTGAAGTTGCTTTGTTAAAAGATGTAGCGACGATCACAATCGATACGTCAGGCCCGCTTCACCGTCGAGGCTACCGTGAGTTGCATTCACAGGCACCACTTAAAGAAACGATGGCGGCGGCAATGATTCAATTGACGAACTGGCGTCCTGATATGCCATTTTATGATGTCTTCACGGGTTCAGGGACACTCGCAATCGAGGCGGCGATGATCGGACGGAACATCGCGCCGGGTATTAATCGCGAATACTTCGCTCAGGAATGGACATGTATCCCGAAAAAAGCGTGGTATGCAGCCATGAACGAAGCGAACGAAAAAGCGGAGTGGGATAAACCGCTCAAAATCTATGGAATCGACCTCGACCCGCGTATGGTAAAACTTGCGAAAGACAACGCGGAACTCGCCGATGTCCGTGATGCGATCACGTTCGTCCATAGTGATGCGGCCGCATTGAAACCGAAAGAGGAGTACGGCGTCATCATTGGTAACCCGCCTTACGGGGAACGACTTCAGTCAGAAGAAGAAATCATCGACTTGTACGAGCGGATCGGCGCACAATATGCGAAGTACCCTGGATACAGCGTCTACATGTTGACGAGTTATGAGGACTTCGAAAAAGCATACGGTCGCCCGGCGACGAAGCGTCGGAAGTTGTACAACGGTAACATCGAAACTCAATATTATCAGTACTTTGGAAAACGTCGTCCACGCCCAAACCGTGACGCGTCACCAAAATCGCAGTCATAAACGAATGACCGTTCTAGCGAGCGGTCATTTTTTTGCTTCCGATGAACAAACTCACTTGTTTCATCATTCGATGAACAGGTTATACATAACATATGTATAATTAGAGGGGGACATGTGATGCAAAAGTATACCGTTGAATATCAATTACACGCGAAAGAACAGAACACTCGGACGGTCGAGGTGGAAATGGACCGGGTGCCCGATTTAAATAATCAAGAGGAACTAAATGCGGCTTACCAGATTGTATCCGACGCGATTCGTGAACCGATCACCAGATTTGAGATTGTATCTATTACGTGAGCCCGAGGCAGTCGCTTCGGGCTTTCTACATATAACATAAAGGAGTGGACCGATTGAATATTTTAGTAGTAGGCATAGGTGACGTGGCAAAAAAAGCGTATCTGCCTGTATACGCCGGATTAAAAAACGTGAACGTGTATCTTGTCTCAAGAGATGAACAGAAGTTACAGGACATCATATCGACCTATCGTTTTAAAAAAGGATATACGGACCTTCAAGACGTACCGATGACAAAAATCGATGCGGTCATGATTCATTCGACGACAGCTGCCCATTACGAGCAAGCGGAATATTGTTTACGACAAGGGAAGCATGTCTTCATCGACAAGCCGATCACGTTCTCACTTGAAGAGACGGAACGTCTTGTTGCACTTGCGAAAGAGAAGGGTGTTCATCTCGTCACGGGCTTCAATCGCCGATTTGCTACGGCGACAGAGGCGCTTAAACAAGTCGAACAAAAGAACATGATACTTATTCAAAAGAACAGAACGTATAAACCGGCGACACTTCGAGAATTTATCATCGAGGACTTTGTGCACGTCGTCGATACGCTTCGTTATTTGACGGACCTTCATCCTGTCGAACGCTTGTCTGTCACGCCGCGATATGAAGGAGATGTGTTGAAACAGGTGATGATTCATTTTCAGGCGGGTGGGATTGAAGCAATCGGCTGGATGAACCGGGATAATGGATGCACGGAAGAAGTGATGGAAGTCATGTCTCCATCTGTGAAGCGTGTCACACGGGACGTCGAACGAGTCATAGACTATGGCGTCGATGGGATAAAAGAGTGGTCGCTTGATCCGTGGGAGTCAAATTTAAAGCGTCGGGGCTTTATCGACTTGATTGATGACTTTATCAAACTTTTAAATGGGGAAGCGAACAAGTCAGTCCTAGCTGAGGATAGTTTGGAGACACATCGTCTTTGTGAAGAGATTCTTAAAAACGTGCATTGAACCCACTGTTTCTGTCAGATTCATAGCGGGTAAAAACCCGATAAAAGGAGGCGATTTCGTTGGATATCCGTGAACTTATTATGCAAATCAATGACTATTTATGGTCGTACCTTCTCATCTTCGTCTTGATTGCAGGAGGTCTTTATTTTACGATTCGGATGGGGTTCGTCCAGTTCCGAATGCTACCTGAGATGTTCAAACTACTATTTGTCAAAGGACTCAAACACGAGAAAGGTCAAGTTTCTTCATTCCAAGCGTTCGCAATCGGGACCGCGGCACGTGTCGGTACGGGAAACATTGCCGGTGTATCGACCGCGATTGCGTTAGGTGGTCCTGGAGCCGTGTTCTGGATGTGGCTCATCGCTTTAATCGGAGCGGCCTCGGCATTTGTTGAGAGCACGCTTGCCCAAGTATATAAAGTGCATGATGGCAAGGCTTGGCGTGGGGGACCGGCCTATTACATCGAACGGGCGCTCGGAGAACGGTGGCTCGGCATTGTGTTTGCGATCTTAATTACGTTTGCGTTCGGTTTTGCCTTCAATTCAGTACAAGCCAACACCATTGCACTCTCCGTGAACAATGTGTTTGAGGTTGACACGGTATGGGTCGGCTTGATTCTGTCAGTCGTCACCGCCATCGTCATTTTCGGTGGAATTCGTTCGATTTCAACACTATCCGGAATCATCGTACCGGTCATGGCAGGAGGCTACATCTTGCTGGCCATTTGGGTCGTCTTGACGAATCTTGATGTCGTGCCACAAGTCTTCTCGGCCATCTTCTCTGAAGGTGTACTCGGTTTCCAACAATTGTTCGGTGGTGCGGTCGGTGCGGCTGTCCTTCAAGGAATTCGACGTGGGCTATTCTCGAACGAGGCGGGGATGGGTTCCGCACCGAATGCGGCAGCTACGGCTGAAGTCAGTCACCCTGTCAAACAAGGATTGATCCAATCACTCAGCGTTTTTGTGGACACGTTGTTTATTTGTACAGCGACGGCGATGATCGTCTTGATCTCGGGTGTTGAAGGGTCCGAGTCGTTCCAAGGGATTGAACTTGCGCAAGAGGCACTTCTCGTCGAGATTGGACCGATTGCGACGACGCTCATGACCATCGCCATCTTACTTTTCGCCTTCAGTTCCATTCTGGCGAACTACTATTATGGTGAAACGAATATTGAGTTCATCTCGGAAAAGAAACGCTATCTCATCATCTATCGGATTGCAGTCGTCGGTATGGTCATGTTTGGTTCAGTACGGTCGGCAGGGCTTGTCTGGTCCATCGCTGACATTTTCATGGGACTCATGGCGCTCGTCAACATGTATGCGATTTTCCGCTTGAGTAAAGTCGCGAAGACGTTACTCGATGATTACATGGCCCAGAAGAAAGAAGGGCGAGACCCAGAATTCTTTAAAGAAGGCGTCGATCTTCCCGGAAAAGAACACATCGAGGCATGGGAAGCGAAAAAAGAAGAAATCAGTTAACCGATGTGAGAGTGCTTCCGTTACCGGAAGCCTCTCCTTCATTTTAGTAATAATATTTCAAATACCGTATTTTTATTATATTAAAGAAAGTAGAGAGTAAAGATGAAACAAGTTTTATCAACAGTCGTCAAGCGTTTTTTTACAGAACGCTTCTTTGACCAAGCTGCCATGTTGGCCTATTACTTCATTTTATCCACGTTCCCGTTCTTATTATTCGTATTAGGGATTGTCGGGTTTTTACCATTTACGAGCGGTGATGTGATACAAGCGTTATCACTCATTATGCCTGAAGCGAGCTATCGGCTGTTAGAAGGGAACATCGAAGCGATTTTCGATAACTCTAAATTGAAATTGGCATCATTCAGTATCTTACCCGCACTTTGGATTTCATCGATTGCTGTGCAGTCGTTGGTCCGGGCATTAAACGATGCTTATCGGGCGGTCCGAAATAAGGCTTTTTGGAGAGGTGTCTTGCAAGACATCGCAATCACATTGGCACTCATGTTTGTACTCCCGTTTTCATTACTCGTACCGGTGATCGAAACGGCGTTACGTGAAGTGTCTTCATATATCTTGTTCATCGATGAGATCGTCACGACCTATGCTCAGATATGGTTTTACTTTAGATGGATTGTAGGGACGGGTATACTCTTTACCGTATTTATCTTCGTTTATAAGTGGTTGCCGAGTGTGTCAGGTACATTCAAGAATAGTTGGGCTGGGGCGGCATTTGCGACTGTAGGAATCCTCATCGTTTCAAACGTGTTCAGCTATTATTCCCAGTTCGCGAACTATGAACAGTTCTACGGTCAACTTGGGGCGTTCATTGTCTTGTTAATTTGGTTTTACCTTGCTGCTTCTGTGATTTTGCTAGGAGGACTCTTGAACGCGACATTGATCGAGGGGAAAGAAAAACTTCGTTAGACGTGTAAATGCTAGTTATCATTTAAAAGAATAGGGAATGGTAACGTAAGGTCACATCATCTAAGCGGAGGTGGGAAACATGGATATGCAACGGCTCGTACACAATCGTCGTTTCATCGATCAATCATTGTTTTACCTCGCCTTACATCTGTGGAAATGGATCCTCCTGTTACCTGTCTTGTTCTATTTGGATGTATCGTTTCGCCATTCGCCATTCTCTGAGTTTCTAATTGTGAGTATCATATTGTATCTCATGTTTCGCGTGATACAATATGTCATCGCCAGTCGTGCTTCTTTCATGGAATTGGTTGAGTTTGGCTATTCAGTTTTGTCACTCGTTCTCGTCTTCACATTCTTGATGGAAATTGGAGCTCCACCTATCGCCATCGCGATCGTTGGGGCCGCATACTTGAGTCATCCGATGCTTGCGCTACATCATTATCAAAATTTCTCAGAACGCAAATGGCTCAATAAACAATTTCAATTGTTTAGCCCGATGTTACGCCAAGGAGAAGTACCTGTTCACGTCCTCGTATTGACGGAAGATGAAATTGTGATTACTGTAGAGAGTGGAAAAGAGTTTACGTACCGTCATATTTATTGGGGCGGTTTTTATGTAGAAAATGCTTCCTAAAAGGTGGTTACTCAGTTGTTTAGTGGATTCGACAATATCATTGTCATTTTGTTTTGGATTGCGACATTCATTGCGTTCTTCAAAGGGGCGTATGACATGTGGCGTGAATATCGATCAACGAAGGAAAAGTCGGTTCTGTATTACTTGATTGTCCTGATTATCACGTGGTTCTGGTTCAATCCATATGAGCTAGTCGCACTTCATCCGTTCGTGTTGATGGCGTATTACTGGAATCGGAGCAAATGGATGCGAAATGCGATGCTCATATTGGTGCTCGTACCATTCGTAATCCGTGTCTGGTTAATCGCAGCATCGATGTAATACAAAAACTCGGTCCCTCTGAAGGGAACCGAGTTTTTAAATTGATCTGGATTATTCTTTTTTCGCAGCTGCCAATTCAGCTTCCATTTCACCGAATTCACGATTGATGCGTTTCTGTTCTTTCTGGCTTGTGAAGTTACTGACAAGTACGATTGCCAACATACTTAAGAAGAAGCCAGGAACCATTTCGTAAAGGACTGTTGAAAGTCCAGTCACGATCCAAAGGATAACCGTGATGGCACCTACAAGAATACCGGCGAGGGCACCTTGGCGTGTCATCTTGCTCCAGTAGAGTGATAACAGGATTGCTGGTCCGAATGCAGAACCGAAACCGGCCCAAGCATAACCAACAAGTGTCAAGATTGTACTAGATGGGTTGAGTGACATAAGCGTCGCCACAAATCCGACGAGCAAGACACCGATACGTCCAGCACGTACCATTGTTTTTTCACTTGCTTCTTTGTTGAAGAACTTACGATAGAAGTCTTCTGTCAAAGCAGATGAAGTAACGAGCAATTGTGATGATACAGTCGACATGACAGCTGCAAGAATTGCGGCTAACAAGAATCCAGTGATGAACGGGTGGAACAAGACTTCTGAGAATTGAATGAAGACTGTTTCCGGGTCACCGAGTGGATTACCTTGTCCACGGAAATAAGCGATTCCGACGAAACCTGTCATGACTGCACCGATAATTGATACGGTCATCCAGCTCATTCCGATGCGACGTGCTGTTTTCAATGATTTCACATCACGGATGGCCATAAAGCGAACAATGATGTGTGGCTGACCGAAGTAGCCGAGTCCCCAAGCGAGGAGACCGATAATCCCGAGTGTCGTTGTCCCTTTGAAGAGATCAAACAAGTCGGCATTGATTGTCGTTGCAGAGTTGACAGCAGTGTCTACTCCACCGAGATCCGTCAAAGCAACAAATGGAACGAGCACGAGTGCCAAGAACATGATGACACCTTGTGCGAAGTCTGTCCAACTAACTGCCGTGAATCCACCGAAGAGGGTATACAAGATCACGACACTAATTGTAACGACGACACCTGTCTGATAGTTTAATCCGAATGAGCTTTCAAACAACTTCCCGCCAGAAACGAGTCCGGCTGACGTATAGAACGTGAAGAAGATGATGATGACGGATGCAGATAGGATCCGTAGCCAGTTCGAGTGATCTCGGAACCGATTCTCTAAAAAGTCTGGAATCGTAATCGAATCGTTCGCCATCTCTGTGAAGACGCGAAGTCGTGGAGCAACTAACAAGTAGTTCAAGTAAGCTCCGATGACCAATCCAACGGCTAACCAAATTGCTGATAGTCCAGTTGCGTACATTGCACCCGGTAGTCCCATTAACATCCAACCACTCATATCCGAAGCTCCGGCTGACATGGCTGTAACTCCTGGCCCCATTTTACGGCCACCTAACATATAATCTGATGAATCGGTCGTTCGTTTATACGCAACGTATCCGATAAGAAGCATCATCACGAGATAAAGCGCGATCGATACCCATTCTTGCCATAGCATTGAATTACCTCCTATTAAGTTAAGAAAATCTATTTCATCAAACTCGTTCGCGATTGTGTGAACACATCACACAGTCAATAACAAAAGTTGAAAAGGCGAACTTGTGTCTTACCTTACCGAACGATTTAAATGATTGCAAACTGTCACCTTTTCAGAAAAATGGCTCTAAAGCCCATCATATCAACGGATGAGAGTGAAAATAAGGTGCTAAAAAGTTTAAATATTCTGAATATTTGAAATGTTGAGGACTTCTTGCTGTAACATTCCTGTAACATTAAGCGATGGTTTTTCTGAAAAAACGAAAAAGAGCATGGATTTACATGCCCTTTTCTTACGTTATTTAAAAGCCTTCTCTTCGACCAGACGCATCGTCGGGAAAGTTTGCCCGGATTTTGCCTGCATCGTGACCAAGATATACGTCTCGTTTTGATGTTTCATGATAAACACCATCGTATAGCCCGACTCATCGGTATACCCCGTTTTCGTAGCGGTCACATACTTTGAGTAGTGGATACTTCTCTCATTGACGGATGAGCCGAGGTGATACCACCAACGTCGTTTGCCATTTCCGTCTTTGTCATTGAATTCAGCTTTGAATTCATATGTACCGGCAATCTCAACGAGTTCAGGATATGTACTAAATGCGTATGTGATTTTGGCCATATCATTCGCCGTCGTGTAGTGATTTGGATCGGAGTATCCGTGCGCGTTCACAAAATGGGTACCTGTCAATCCAAGAACTTTTGCCCGCTCATTCATCAATTGAACGAATGCTTCGGTCGAACCGCTCGTATATTCTGCCAGACTGTTTGCGGCATCATTTCCTGATTCAAGAAGTGTGGCATATAATGCCTGACGTACCGTTAATGTATCACCAATCTCAAGATGCGCGATGTGGCTATCCCAAGGGATGTCGAGTGTTGAGGTTTGTATCGAAATGAGCGGCTGATCGAGTTCGTTTGCCACCGATGCTTTCTCGTAAGCGAGTAAAGCCGTCATCAGTTTTGTCGTGCTGGCTGGGAAGACGCGGTCGTTAGCATTTTTATCAATCAAGATTTCTTGTTTGTCCACATTTACGAAAGTCATCGCGCCGACTGGAATGTCCTCGTTATTGAGTAACATCGTTTCACTTGGATGCCAAGTTCCCATCTTGATGTCGGGGAACACGGGACCTTGCTTCATCGGTTCGACTTTGGGAGCCGCAGTTTCAGCGGGTGTTGGTGCTTCTTTATCCTGCTTAAATCCGACCAATGTCGGGATCAGTGCGACGATTCCGAGCAACACGACCGCTGCAACCATTCTTCGCATGATGTACGTTCTTCTTCGGTGTCTCCTTCTACGGGTCAAAACAAGTCCCTCCTTTATCGTTACTCTATAAAGATAATAGAAAACGCATATTTATTGCGCCGATAAAATAAAGAACTAGGTCAATGATTGATGATGAAACGATGGTGTATCGGGTATAGAGGTATGAATGCCATTAATGAGAGGGGAATATGCCATGCAACGTTATCCGTTCACGAACTCCATCTGGCGACAACATGACACCGGGACACTGTATCCACCATTAACCGCTTCGGAATCATCTGAAGTCGTCGTCATCGGAGCCGGAATCGCCGGGCTAGTCTGTGCCTATGAACTCCAAAAGCGTGGAAAACAAGTAACGCTCTTAGAAGCGCTAGAGATTGGTCACGGCACGACTGGACATACGACGGCGAAGTGTTCTGTCCAACACGGAGCGATATATCAGAAGCTGATTCGACATTTCGATGAAACGACTGCCCGACTCTACTACGAATTTAACGAAGAGGCACTCGTCTATCTCCAAAAACAAATCGATGAAGGATTTGAATGTGACTATTCGATAGAAGACTCGTTTTTATATTCAACGGAACCGAGTGAAGAACTGTCCAGAGAACTGGATGCTTATCGTCGGTTGAAGCTTGACGGAGGGGAGGCAACGGAGGAAGTCGGAAACACGCTTCCCTTCTCAATTGATCAAGCGCTCGTGATTCGAAAGCAAGCCCAGTTTCACCCAGTCAAGTACTTACGTGAATTGGCAGATCGATTCGTCCGGCTGGGTGGAAGGATTTATGAACAGACGAGGGCACTAGATGTAAGTCAAGGACCACGCCCGATTGTCACGACTGCTACAGGAAGACGGGTTCAGGCCAATCAGGTCGTGATTGCGACTCATTATCCGTTCAATGACCTACGCGGACTATACGTGTCAAAATTTTCAGTAGAGCGCTCCTATATCGTCGCTTGTGAAACGGATACAGCTCCGCTGCAAGGGATGTATTTAAGTGTTGACCAAAACAGTCGATCGTATCGGTCTTATGTGGATCAAGGAAAAACGTATTTATTAATTGGTGGAGAAGGACATATAGCGGGACAGGTGACCGATACACGAAATCGTTATGATCATCTTGAACGCGATGCCCAACATCACTTTGGAACGAATCGGGCGTCGTATCGCTGGTCTTCTCAAGATCTCATCACGTTGGATTCGCTTCCCTATGTCGGGCAAATGTTCAAACGAGAACCGGATCTTTTTCTTGCTACGGGATTTTTGAAGTGGGGGATGACAAACGGGATTGCAGCAGGGAATTTAATCGCGGATCAACTTACCGGTCAGCCGAATCGATTTTCGGAGTTGGTGTCGCCACTTCGGAAAACCGTCAAACCGACTGATGTCGGCTCATTTGTCAAAACCAATCTCGATACGGCGACACAATTCGCAAAAGGGACCATGGAGCGCGTACTCGAACGACGGGGTGTCGAGGACCTTCAACTAGACGAAGGCGGAATCGTGCAAGTGGACCATCAGACAAAAGGGGTATATCGAGATTTAGACAACCATTGTCACGTAGTCAATCTGACATGCACCCATCTCGGTTGTACCGTGAAATGGAACAATGCGGAACGGACTTGGGACTGTCCCTGTCATGGGTCTCGTTTTGATGCTAAAGGAGCCGTCCTAGAAGGTCCTGCGACAAAACCACTTCCCTACAAGATGCGAGAAGATTTGTAAACTAGTATAGGCAAAGGTTGACAGCTATAATAAAGTAGAAAGAGAACAGAACAACACATAGGGGTGAATGACAGATGGAACTAACAAAAGAATGGCGTGAGCATTTTAAGCAATTGCGTGCGTTCGATGAAGCAATCTCTCTTTTATATTGGGATATGCGTACTCAGATGCCGGAACAGTCGGCACCGCTCCGTGCGGAAACAATCGGATATTTGTCGACTGAGGCGTTCAAACGACAGACGAGTGAGTCGTTCGCTTCTTTATTGGGACGTATGACTGAAGAAAGTGGACTGTCTGAAGTCGAATCGCGTTCACTTCAAATCGCAAAAACGCAATATGAACGAAACGCAAAGATTCCTCATGATGAGTATCAAGCGTACGTGACGCTCGTATCTGAAGCGGAGACGGCTTGGGAGAAAGCAAAGAATCAAAACGATTGGGACATGTTTGCTCCATATTTGAAAAAGATCATCGGATTCCAACAAAAATTTGCGGAATATTTCGGATATGAGAAGCATCCATACGATGCCCTGCTTTATGATTATGAGCCGGGGATGACCGTCGAATTGTTAGATCAGCTGTTCGCTTCTCTCCGAGACGAGCTGGTGCCGCTCATTCAACAGCTTCCAAAAGAATCACTCTCACTAGATTGGTCGATGCCGTCAGACATTCAAGAAAAGATTTGTCATGACTGGATGAACGTCGTTGCATACGATTTGTCCCGTGGTCGTCTTGACGCGACGGTGCACCCGTTCGAGATCACGATCAACCGTCGCGACGTACGAATCACGACGAAATATGATGAGGCTGATTTCCGTAATGCCTTGTTCGGAACGATGCATGAGGCAGGGCACGCGACGTATGAACAACAAATCGATCCAATGCTTGACGAGCTCGGGCTAGGCGGTGGCGCATCGATGGGAATCCATGAATCGCAGTCGCTCTTCTTTGAAAACTTTATCGGTCGGAGTGAAGCTTTCTTGCGCCGTGTCTATCCGAGACTCCAAGAGCTCTACCCGGTATATGGTAACATCGATTTTGATACGTTCTATCGTGGAGTGAACGAGGCAAAACCTTCACTTATCCGAATCGAAGCGGATGAACTGACGTATAGCCTTCACATCATCATCCGCTATGAACTCGAGAAAGCACTCATTCAAGGAACGTTATCCGTCGACGAGCTTCCGGCCGCGTGGAATGAAAAGTATAAAGAGTATCTCGGACTCGATGTTCCAACAAATGCTAAAGGCGTGCTCCAAGATGTACATTGGGCGGGTGGCTCGTTCGGATACTTCCCAAGTTATGCACTCGGCCTCATCTATGCGGCGCAGTTGACGGAGGCGTTGAAAGCAGACCTTCCTCAATTTGAGACATTGATTCAAGATGGTGAGATTGAGCCAGTCAAAACATGGCTCCAAGAAAACGTTCATCAATACGGAAAGCGCCTGACACCGAATGAACTCATTCGAAAAGTGACCGGTCAAGAAATCTCGGTTCAACCGCTTGTTCGCTATTTGACGGACAAGTATCAGACTGTGTCCAAATGAAACGATTTGCGCATCGTGGTGTGATGGCACTACAACCGGAGAATACGATGTCGGCGTTCAGACTCGCACTGGATACGGGGGCAGATGGGATTGAAACAGATGTTCATTTGACCAAAGATGGTGAGCTCGTTCTCATTCATGATGAGACGCTAGAACGTACGACGGACGGGAGCGGGTTAGTGTCTTCGTACACACTCGACGAACTGAGAAGGTTTAACGCCGGAGTTCGATCTTCTAAACAAGAGGCTATCCCGACCCTGCAAGAACTTCTCGAACTTGTGAGGGATACATCGATTCGATTAAATCTTGAAGTGAAGACCGATGTGCTGCGATACGTTGGAATCGAATCCCGGTTGCTCGACACACTTGATTCGTCGGGCATCAACCCGTCACGTATTCTTTTCTCATCGTTCAATCATGAGACGATACACCGATTAAAAAAGATGAGACCAGACATCGAGGCGGCCATCTTACTCGCGCAACCATTATATGACACCGTTGGATATCTGGAATCGGTTGGTGCCGATTCAGTCCATCCGCATATCGATCGCATCACGAATGAAGAGATTCAATCGTTGCAACGACATGGTGTGCCTGTCAGACCCTATACGATTAAGACAGATGCACAACTCGAGCGTTGTGAAGCATTAGAAGTCGACGCCATTTTCGTCAATGATATCGAATGGGCAAGTAAAACCCTTTAGTCGCCGACTAAAGGGTTTTATAATTTGATGGGAGGGAACTACAATTTATGTAAAGGTTGCGCTTTCATTCCTCAGCATATCGGAGCACATTCAGGGCATAGTGCCCCCTTTACGTCATTGTCGGATTGTCTTAAGTTTAAGATGTCACCGAGCTACATAGCAATCAGATGTAGCACACCATGTAGCACTGCATCACACTTGTTGTATGCAAGTCGTAGGTTACCGTAGACAAAAGGAGGAAATTTCACATGAAGAAGTTGATGTCTTTACTGGGTACACTAGCACTGGCCTTCGCTTTCATCCTACCGGTTAGCGCCGATGGACATGAAAATGCGATGGTCCGTGTGCTACATGCTTCACCTGATGCACCGGCAGTTGACGTGTATGTGGATGGGGAAGTCGCGGTCGAGGGAGCAGAGTTCAAGGATCTCACTGACTACTTGACACTTCCTGCAGGGGATTACAACGTTGAGATCAAGCCAGCAGGTGACGCAGAAACAGTCGTCGTCGCAGCAGACCTTTCAATCGAAGCAGGCAAATTCTACACAGCTGCTGCGATCGGTCAACTTGAAAACATCGAAATCGCTGCAATGGAAGATGATGCGAACTTCGAAGACGGTAAATCAAAAGTCCGTGTCGCACACTTTGCACCAGATGCACCAGCAGTGGATGTCGCACCTAAAGGTGGAGACCCACTCTTCTCGAATCTCGAGTTCAAAGCAGTAAGTGACTATGGCACACTCGATGCTGGCACATACGACCTTGAAGTTCGTCCAGCAGGAGCGACTGATGTCGTGAAAGCACTTGATGGTGTCGCACTCGAAGGTGGTAAGAACTATACAGCATTCGCAATCGGACTCCTTGAAGGAGAACCAGCATTTGAAGTACTCCTTGCCGCTGATGGTGGAGAGATGGCAATGGCCCCTGAAACAGGACAAGGTGGTCTCGCTCAAACAGCGTCAATGAACTGGTTGCTCGCTGCAGCAGTAGTTGGAGCAGCAGCAGCTGGATTCTACGTCTTTCGTCGTCAGAAGCAAGACGCTTAAGCTGTTCTTTCTAGGTACCATCACTTTTCTAGTGGTGTGTGCTCAAGCTGAAGCACCAGACAAACCATTTGTCATGCCGACGGCCGAATTCGCTGAACCACTCGTATTGACCTCTAAACAGGTCGACAGGCAATCATTTCATTCGAAAAGTTTCATCCCGAAACGACTCGTCATTCCATCAATTGATGTCGATGCCTCGATTGAAGCGGTCGGGAAAGATGAGGCTGGTCGAATGGATACTCCGTCTGAAGTGGATCAAGTCGGTTGGTATCAGTATGGTGCGAAAGCAGGGGCGACAGGAAACGTCGTCTTGTCGGGTCATCTTGATGACTTGAACGGCCCCGCCATCTTTGCGAATCTTGGTCAACTTCCCATAGGAGAACTGGTGACGCTCCAGGCGGAAGGTCAAGTCGCAACGTATGAAGTGGTCAGCGTGAAGCAATATCGCCTTAATCAAGTCCCACTTGCATCAATCTTTGCGGCGACTCAGGCGAAACGGATTCAACTGATTACATGTGCAGGGCCATACGATGAAAATCTTGGGTATCGTGACCGGATCGTCGTCACGGCACACCTGATTGAAGCAAACTGACAGCAAGGAGATGCAAACACACGTTTTGCATCTCCTTTTTCATGTCTCATAAAAAATAGACCCCAGCCAGTACGGCTGAGGTCTATTCATGGCTTAAGCATCCATGCGGTCTAATAATTTTGAAAGTAAAATGAGTTCTTCATCAGAGAAATCAGTAAATACATCCATCAAGTATTCGATTTTCATACTCTCTAACGTCTCGAACAACTCGCGACCTTCGTCTGTCGCTTGAAGTTCGACGACACGGCGGTCACGTTCGCTGCGTTCGCGAGAGATTAACCCTTTTTTCGTCAACTCATCAGCGAGTGCCGTGATCATCGAGGCTGAAAATTGAAACTCATTCGACAAAGCAGAGGCGATTTGAGGACTCTGTTGACAAAGAGAACGTAGAATGAAGAATTCATTACGAGTCAAGTATTGTGAGAACATCGAACGGAGATTTTTTTTCACTCCGCGATAGTTCATCCGGATTCCACGTTCAGCATCAGCGACGAGCTGACGACGTGAAGCAGTTGGTACAGGTGTTGTCATCCTCGAAACTACCTCCTAGTGATAATATTATTCATATATACTTCAGAACATAGAAACATTCTACATTAAAAACATGTTGTCTGTAAAGTTATAAAGGCTCGTCTTTTGAACGGATTTGTTGAATGACTTCCTCATAATGTTTCAAATCTGGATAGAAACGTCTGAAGAAGAATTCGATTTGCGGGTCATCGCCTTCTGCCAATAGTTTGGCCAGGACGGCATAGACGACACCCATCCCTTGTCTCGGCAGAAGGGATGAAGGGAGTAGCGTCGCACATTGGACGGCTTGCGTATAGTAAGTTGAAAGTGTGTCGTTTAAGTCTTTGAACGTTCGGATGTCTGCATAATGAAACATTCGAGTCAATTCGACGATTGCTGAGAGATCGGTCTCGAGCAACCATTCGCTTTGGAAGATGGCATTATCCAATTTTTCAACGGTCTGGTCGTTGGCCATGTAATAGTTTAAATTGTCTCGAGTAATCGTCACTTTTTCAGGAGAATCGAGGATTTGTTCAACTGTTTCTTGTTCGAATGTCCGGAGTTGTTTACGGATGTTCACAAACTCAGAATCAGCAATCTCGAGAAGCCCGGCGACACGACTGAAACTACGTTTGATTTCAGGCGGAACAGCATTCGGGTTTTTGTAACCGAGGTCATGTTCAATTTCAGCCCAAGCATGTTGTAGAATCGAGCGGACTTGAATTTCCGCTTCCTTTTCGGCAAATCGTCGATATTCCCCGAGGGCAAGTCGTTTTTCACTCAGCTCCACAACATAGTGAACAGACAAATAGCCAAACTCATTGGAGTCAAGCAAAGTTGATTTATCGATTGACTGTTCTCGATCGATGGTGAATTCGTCCTCCAATATTTGGGCGACAGTCCGTACATCATCATGGAAGTAAGTAACAATCCGAATCCCAGCAAGGTCCTGAACGTCACGTAACGAACGGTATTGGTATGGTTTACGGGACAGTTTGGCATATAAACTGTCCGCTTCTTTCGCACGGGCGACAATCGAATGAAACTGAATACCGGCTTCCGTTAACAATTCACTGAGGAGCGCTTTCAGTTTTGTGGCAAACGCTTCATAATCTTCTTTTTCGTTTAAATATTCAAGCATGATTGTATTCAAGTCTTGTTTAGGCACGTAACTCACTCCTTTTCACTGTCTTTAGTATATCATCTCCATTACAAAACGATATGGTAGCATATATACAGAGGGGGAATGAACATGAACCATACATTTCGGTCATCCGAGAGAGAAAAACTGGAGATCATCGCTGGTCTTTTGCAACAGGCGGATTATGGGATATCCCGCATCCGAGAAGATGGGAATCAATTCGTTGTGACCGCGCGCCTATTGGGTCGGGCTACCATAGAAGGGGAACGTGAGCGCATCGGAGGAATCGTGCAGCATTTTGATGTGGAAGAATGGACGTTTCATGATTAAACGATGACGATTTATGTTTACCACCTCATTTTTCGGGAATAACAAAAACAGTGAAAACCATGACTGTGAACGTTTAGGAGGATGGGGCATGTTAGAGACAAGGGTAGTAAATGATATGACAACGGTAGATCATGAAGTGAACGAGATGGTCTCAGGAGGGTGTGTGAACGAACACATCTACTTATTCGCCAAAGACGAAGAATTGACGATTCGACTGGCGGCAGAAGCTGGTGTCCAACCGTACCGCATTCCGGAAAAGGGAATGTTCGAGTCGTTGCTCTCGAAATTTACGAGCAACTCAGAAGATCGCATGGAACAGATGGAAAGCCTCGGTCTTACGAAAGAGATGGTCGACTCACTCGAGCGCGAAATCAAAGATGGAAAAATCGTATTAGTCTGTGATAAATGACAATGGACCGGAAGCCCGGTCCATTTTTTTATTGTTTTGTTTGATAATAGGCATTCACGATTCGTCGCAACGACTTATGGTCGAGGCGAAGTGGAGAGAATCCAGCATCTTTTAACAATTGTTTTGTGTTTTCGTCATGGAACGTGATGTTTCGATTCAAATACGGATTGAATACTTTCACCATCTCGTTAAATGACTGTTCGACAGCACTGAGTGTGGACGACGGCGTCTCCGTGATCGTCAAATGCGGGAAGGAGAGCGACTCTTTCATATAATCGAGCATCATCTCATTGCGTGGTGGCGTGTCATTCGTGACATTGTAAATCGTGCCCGCTTTCGCATGCTCGATGGCGGCCAAGAGTACATCCGCGACATAATCGACCGGAACAAGATTCGAAGTGCCCGTCGCCGATCCGATTAAACGGATGGATTCAAAATCATGACCGCGGCGCTCCAATTTTCGCTTGAACAGCTCGAGTGCACGCATATAGCCATACATCGTGAATTTTGAATCCGCTTCTCCGGTCTTCGAGTCACCAACGATGATGGCTGGACGGAAGATGGAAACGTCGAGTTCATCCCGTGATTGCCAGACCGCCTGTTCGGCATGTGCCTTGCTCTCTTCGTAAGGATTTAGAAACGATTGAGAGACATCATATAACGTTTCGCCACCTATTTCTTTTGCCCCGAGTGTATAAGCGGTACTTACATGGAAAAACCGAGGAACGTCAATCAACTTCGCCAATCGAAGAGCTTCTTTCGTCCCCGTTACATTTGTTTCAAACAATTCATCGCGTAACTCTTCATCAAATTTGACGAGTGCTGCCATGTGTAGGAATAAATCGATTTTTCCTTTATGTGAATCGATAAATTGTTCATTAGCACCGAGTGCGTGTGCCGTCAAATCGCCAGGCAACACATCGATTGATTTTCTTTCTTCCACCGTGAACTGAGCATTTACTTTTTCCGGTGTTCGGGCGAGCATGCAAATCCGATGCCCCCGTTCAATCAACTCTTTGGCGAGTCGACCTCCTAAAAATCCAGTTCCACCAGTCATAAAAATATACAATCGCGTTCTCCCTCTCTGTGACATTCTGCATCCATCATATCAAGTCTTCCGTCATGTAGCCACTTTGCGTCTTTCAAAATTTCATGTTTAGAAAAAAACGAAGTCGGTTATGAACTATAGAGAAGCGTACGAAAGGTGCGTAACGACAGCTTGCCTGTCAAATCCATTGAAGTGAGGTTTTTAAGAATCATGGCAAATCTATTCGGAACAGACAAGGATGACGTAGCAAAGAAGCAACAAGAAATTGAGAAAACGGTACAAGAGAAAAATATTACCCAAATCCATCTTTACTTTTCAGATGTCCTCGGTGATTTGAAACTCTTGACGCTTTCGGCAAAATTGTTGCCAGAGGTTTTTGAAGGAAAAACAATGTTTGATGGCTCTTCGATCAACGGATTCTCTTCCATCAAAAACTCCGACTTATTCTTGAGACCGGATTTAGATCGTCCACGTTATGAGCAAGATGGTGATGAGAGTATTTTGGCGTTCTTCTGTGATGTTTGTACACCAGAGGGTGAGCGATATGAATACGACCCACGTAATGTGTTGAAGGATGCACTCGAGCGAGCTGCACGCGATGGCTACTCGGTTTTCGTCGGCGCAGAGCCTGAATTCTTCATCTTTGATGAAAATGGAGAGTTTTATGATGAGGCCGGTTACTTCTCGACTCGTTCAGAAGACAAAGGTTACGAAGTACGTCAGCATATTGCAAACCGCTTGAGCAATGTCGGATTCAATATCGAGGCGGTCCACCATGAGGTCGCTCCGGCACAACATGAAATCGGAATCAAATATGACGATGCGCTCCATACGGCAGATAACATTCAGTTCTTCAAAGAAATCGTCAAGATCGCGGCGAAAGAAAAAGGGGCATCTGTCTCGTTCTTACCGAAGCCGTTGCGTGACGTGAACGGTTCTGGGATGCATTTGAACATCTCGGTATGGAAGAACGACGAAGCAGGCAAGGCGACAAGCAACGCGTTTGACGAGGCTGACGCCGATTATGGACTTTCTCAAACAGCTCGTCATTTCATCGAAGGGATCTTAAAGCATGCCCGTGCGACGGCCATCTTTACAAATCCGCTTCCTGAGTCATATGAGCGTCTCGTTCCTGGATTCGAGGCACCGGTTAACATTTGCTGGAGTCCATCGAACCGTAGTTCGATGATTCGAATCCCGGCTTCTCGTGGAAGCGCGACTCGAGTAGAGGTCCGAAATCCTGATCCGAGTGCAAACCCATACTTGGCACTTGCTGCCCTCATCTACGCTGGTTTAGAAGGAATCGAGCAGAAGCTCGAACCGTCTAAGCCGAACGAGGACGACTTGTTCGAGTATTCAGCGAAACAAATCGAAAGCCAAGGAATCGCATCTCTTCCTGCGACATTCCATGAATCGATTCAATCGCTGAAACAAGACAACTTCCATGATTACTTTAACCACAATATGATTGACCGCTACTTGTCACTCATTCAAGTACGCAAATAAAAAATGACGCCAGCCGATCGAATCGGCTGGCGTTTTTGATGATTAATGGATTCCGCGCATATATACTTTGATTTTTGGTGCGAGTGCGAACAGAATCAAACTTAAGATGATGGCGACTCCGCCGATGACTCCGAAATAGAGCATCTCATTCTCTGGTGAGTAGAACTTGACGAGCTGGGCATTGATCCCTTGCGCGGCAGCGTTCGATAAGAACCAGAGTGACATCGTTTGAGCAGAGAACGCAGCGGGTGCAAGTTTAGTCGTAGCCGACAAACCGACCGGCGACAAGCTCAACTCGCCCAACACGACGATAAAGTAACTCAAGACGAGCCAGAGTGGGTTGACGAGGGCATCCGGACCGCTGAAGTAAGCAGGGAGTAGGATGACCAAGAAACTAATTCCTGCAAACAAGATCCCGAAAGCGAATTTCGTCGGGATACTCGGCTCTCGGTCACCAAGGCGAACCCACAGCCAAGCGAATACCGGTGCGAGCAGGATGATGAAGAGCGGGTTCAACGACTGGAACCATGCTGGTGACAATGTGAATCCGAAGAATTCAAGGTCAGTCCGTGTATCGGCATAACTCGCAAGGATTGTTGCTCCTTGCTCTTGAATCGCCCAGAACATGACCGAAGCGATGAAGAGTGGGATGTAGGCGATGATGCGCGAACGCTCGACCTCTGTCGTCTTCGGGCTACGGTACATGATGATGAAGTAAATCGTTGGAATCGCAATCCCGAACACTCCGACTAGCGTGATGAACGTGTTGATTGTGAACCAACCGAGCGGAATCAAGATCGCGAGCAAAATGGCGATACCGATCGTGACGAGACTGACGATTCGAATCGTTTTCTTTTTCTCGTTTGGAGACAACGGGTTCGGTACATACGAACCAGCAAGCCCGAGGTTCGTCTTACGTGTCAACACGAAGACAACAAGTCCAACGAACATCCCGATTGCTGCAAGGGCGAAGCCCCAATGGAAACCGTAGTCTTTTTGAACTTGTCCAACGATAAGAGGCGAAATGAATGCGCCTAAGTTGATCCCCATGTAAAAGATACTGAATCCAGCGTCGCGACGGCGATCTGTTTCGCTATACATATCTCCTACGATGCTTGATACGTTCGGTTTCAATAGACCCGTACCAATAACAATCAACGCCATTGAGATGAATAAGAAGACGACGCTACCTGGAATCGAGAGGACGATGTGTCCGAGCATGATGAACACACCACCGTAGAAGACCGCGCGTGACGTCCCGAATACTCTGTCTGCAAGCCATCCCCCAATGACCCCTGACATATAAACGAGCGCACCATAGACGGACATGATGGACAGCGCGACATTACGGTCGAGCCCAAGTCCACCTTCAGAAACCTCATAGTACATGTAGAATACGAGGATGGCCCGCATGCCGTAGTACGAGAAACGTTCCCAAAACTCCGTGAAGAATAGGGTGAACAACCCTTTCGGTTGTCCGAAGAAGCCTTTTTGTGGAACACTGTCCACGATTGTCTGTTTATCGATCCTTTCCATGAAAGATCCCTCCTTAACCGTTTTATCATAAAAAGGATTATTATGATTGTAAAGTGAATTGAATGATAATTTCAAATTTTAATAAGAATGAAAAGAATGAAAAGACCACACTTTTTAGGAAACAGAGAGTGTGGTCAATGAGTGATTACGCCGTCTTTTGTTTTGCTTCTGTCGCTTGGACGTGACGTCCGAGTTGCCAATAAATAATGCCTGACAGACAACTCGCGCCACCAATCAAAATCAGTGCAATATGCCCGGCGCGATGATCGAAGAAGACACTCGCGATAATCGGTGCTGTGACACCGCCGATCAGCCACTGAACACTCGCAGCCCCATTGTAAGCACCGCGCATGTTCTCTGGCGCAATCAAGGCGATGAATGTCTGTTGGACAGGGGACATGATCATCTCGCCAAACGTGTAAAACGCGTAGACAGCGAGTAAAATTCCCACGAGTGGGAGATAAGGAACGTCGAGAGCGTACAATGCTCTCGGGACGATCGCGATCAAGATCATCCCAATCCCGAATACGGTAGCCCCAGCAAACATGACTTTCCCAAAAGGCTTATTCCCAAGCTTCGATGCAATCGGGAACTGGAAAAGAACGACGAGGATCCCGTTAAGTGCTAACAAGTAAGGGAATGGGTTTTGTTGATCCGTATACGTCGGGAGCGACTCTTTCAAAAAGAGCGGCAACATACTTTCGACGACCGAGAACCCCATTGATATGAATATACCCGCAAAGATAAAGATAAGAAACACGCGGTCGTTATAGAATACGCGCAACACTTCACGGTTGCTCGGGGTCTCATCTTCCGTGAACTCCGGCAATGACTCGTGAATGAATGCCCCAAGCACGAGGGCATACAAGCCAAAGATGAAAGCAGCCGCAAAGAAAATGAGCTCCCTGTCGATGAACAGTACCGCACTCCCGAGAAGCGGTCCGAATGCGGCTCCGATGTTATGTCCCATTCGTAAGAGGCCGAACGCCTCGTTCATATGCTCGGGTTCCGTGACATCAGCGACCATTGCACTGGCAGCGGGGTGGAACAATGAATTGGTCAAGCCGAGCATGGCATTGAGTAAGAGCAACGGCCAAAACGAATCGGCGAACGCAAAACCGATGAGGGCGAGCGCGTCACCAACGATGGCGATCATCATGATTGGTTTGCGTCCGTATAGATCAGCAAGCCGTCCCCCAATCATCGAGCCGAGGAGCGCCATGATTGGTCCCGTCGCCATGATGATTCCGACTTGAAGATAGCTGTCTAACTGGTCACTATAATAAAGGACTAAGAATGGGGCAATCATGAACATCATGATTCCCGTGATCGTTTCTCCTAAGAAACGTATCCAAATGTTGCGGTCGAGTTGCTTGAGTGATTGAAACATACAGGTCACCTGCTTTATTTAATTTTAGACACAAAAGGGACGTCATATGCATGAAGGCATACGACGTCCCACGTTGTTTATGCATGCCTAGTTAGGCAGGCGTCTTAGATATGAATCAATCGAAGAGGTGCCTGCCAATCAGTATGAACTTGAATGAATGGTTTCGAAGATACTACTGACATGGGAACCTCTCCTTTCTGTTAATTGTTATTCTTCTCTTCAACTGTATGACACATTTCATCAATGTGTCAACAAATTATTGGGAGGATTTAGAGTAATTCATTTAAATTTTTTCGATTCAAACGATAATCAATCAGTCTAGACAAGACCACTTGAATCATCGCCGTGATCGGAACACTCACAAACATGCCGACGAGACCGAATAGACTTCCTCCGATGATAATCGATGTGATGACCCAAAACGGAGTGATTCCGACGCTGTCACCCAAAATCTTCGGCCCGAGCCATAACCCGTCAAATTGCTGCAACAAGAAGATGAACAAGAGAACCAATACGGCGGTGAACGGATCATAGAAATAGGTGATGATAAACGCTGGGATCATCCCGAGCAGCGGACCGACGTAAGGGATAAAATTGAGCACCCCGACGATGACACCAAGAAGTAACGCGTATGGAGCCCCGATGATTAAGAGCCCGATGACAGCGAGAACACCGATGATCAGACAATCGAGTGATTTACCGATGATGTATCGTTTAAAAATGTAATCCATCTCCTGAAAGATATCGATTGTCGTCTTCGCAGTGCCCACTGGTAAGAGCGCGTAGAGAAGGCGCTTGAACATGCGAGCGAAGACTTCTTTGTCTTTTAACAGATAGATGGAAATGACAATCCCAATCAAGAAGTTGATCAATGTCATCGTGAAACTAGAGACATAACCGACAGAAGAGAGGACGGCCGTCTCGACCCATCCGGAATAACGATCCTCGAAGCGTGCAAAATCAATCGCCTGGGCGATCGTCGCGTTATAGTCTTTCAAGTAATTATTTACATCACCTAAAAACGCATCGATTTGACGGATGTAGACGGGTAACTCCTCGATGAGTGATGAAAGACTCGAGTAGATCCGCGGGAACAACGTGACGACCGAGATCGCTAAAATCCCGATAAACGTGATATAGACGATGAGCAGACCTTGATATCGCTTCAAATGGAACCGTTCTTCAATATAAGAGAGTACGGTGTTAAGTAATAAAGCAATGGCAATCCCCATGATGATTGGGGTCAGTAACTGAAACGTGTACTGCAAAACACGTGAGATGGTATCCGGTTCACTGATGACCCGCCATAAGACGAGTAAAATCAGACCGATCACACTGAGTTTCCAAATAAGTTGACGATTAAGCTCCAATGCTCTATCCCCTCATACAAATATAATTTTTCTACTCTTTTACTATGAATGTTTTTTGAAAAGGATTCAATAGATGTTCACTTTGAAAAAAATGTTTGACACCGTTGGAAATGTCTGGTTAACTTAGGGACATACAAAAAATACATAGCGAATAACACTTTCTATCAAGAGAAGCGGAGGGACTGGCCCGATGAAGCTTCAGCAACAGATTGCAAAATACTGTGCTAATTCCAGCAAGGTGACCTTGAGAGATGGGAAGGTGGTTGACTACATACGTCTGTATTGAGCACCCCTTTCCTCAGAAAGGGGTGTTTTTTCGTATCAGGAGGAACAATCATGGCAGACAGACGTTCACAATTATTAAAATCCTTACCGACGCAACACTTCGTCGGATTGGCAGAAGAGGTCGCAGCGGTAGAGGCAAGCGGGAAGAGCGTCATCCGGCTCGGGCAAGGGACACCCGATTTACCGACGCCCGCTCCAATCTGTGAGGCGCTCGAACGTGCCATCACGGACCCGGCGACACACCAATACGGTCCATTTCGTGGACAGACCCGCTTGAAAGAAGCGGTCGCATCATTTTACTCTCGTGAATATGGTGTCGAACTCGACCCGGAACGAGAAGTCGCGATCTTGATCGGTAGCAAATCAGGTTTGATCACACTCCCACAATGCCTTCTCGAACCGGGAGACGGGATTTTACTCCCGAACCCGGGTTACCCGGATTACATCTCGGGGGCGCGTCTGGCTGGTGCGGAAATCATCGATTTGACGTTAAAAGAGGAACACGGCTTTCTTCCTGACTATTCAACACTCGACCCGGCACACGCAAAGCTCATGTATTTGAACTACCCGAGCAATCCGACTGGGGCTGTCGCGACGCCGGCATTCTTTGAAGAGACCGTCGCGTTTGCGAAGAAGCATGATGTGATGGTCGTCCATGATTTTGCTTATGGAAGCATTGGGTTCGACGGTTATGTTCCCCCGAGCTTCCTTCAGGCAGATGGTGCGAAGGAAATTGGGATTGAAGTATACACGATGTCGAAGGCGTTCAATATGTCGGGGTGGCGAGTCGCCTTTGCTGTTGGGAACTCCGATATCATCGAAGCCATCAATACATATCAAGATCACGTCCATGTGTCTGTCTTCTCAGCCATTCAAGAGGCAGCAATCGTGGCGTTAGAATCCCCACGTGACTTACGTGATGACCTAGCCTCACGTTACGAAACAAGACGAAACCGATTGATTAATGGGTTACGCCGGGCGGGGTGGGAGATTGAGGCACCGAAGGGTTCCTTCTTTGTATGGGCGAAAGTGCCTGAGGGGGATGCAAAATCGTTCTCGACAAAGTTACTCCACGAGGCAGGAGTCGCCGTCACACCAGGCTACTTCTTTGGAACAGAGGGAGAGCACCACATCCGTTTCGGTCTCGTATCGTCTGAACAGAAGATTGATGAAGCGGTGGAACGGATTGAGAGACTGTTTGTAGCCTATGAGGAGGTACATTTGTGATTCGTCAGGCCGTGCTCGAATATGACCATTCGCATGATGCGCTCGAGGACCTTCATACGGTGATCGGGAATCGGGAGGCACTCATTTTAAGAGGATTGAACGGATACGGTGAAGCGGTACGCGTATCCCCTTGTCTAGCAGAAATTCCGAGTGTACGATTTTACGGTGAATGTTCAGACGAAGAAATAAATCGTTTGAATGCCTATCGACCCGACGTATGGATTGCCGTCGGCGGAGGTAAATTGATCGATACGGCGAAGCGGATTGCATTCACCCAGTCGGTCCCGCTCATTGTCGTCCCGACCCTCGTGTCAAACTGTGCCGCTTTCACACCACTCAGCGTCATCTACACTGAGGAAGGGTCTTACACTCGCTATGACACGTTTCCGGTCGTCATCGAGCGCGTCATCGCAGATGAACGACTGTTACGTGAATCGCCTTATGACTATTTCAAGGCTGGCGTGATTGATACGGTCGCAAAGTGGTTCGAGTCCCGATATATTAGCGGGACGACTTCAAGGGACGCAGGGATTCAGTCAGGGTTATCACTTGCTGCGCAGTGCGGGGAATTGATGGACTTGTCGATTCATGAACAGAACTTTCGTCATTATGGGCCAGACATCCGATATCTCGTCGACCATGTCCTCGCAGTCGGTGGTGCGGTTGGTGGATTCGGGGATGCCGGCACGCGTGTTGCGGTCGCGCACGCTGTTCATAATGCACTCAGTCGCTTTGATTCGACCCATCAGTGGCTACACGGTGACAAGGTTGGCTTCGGATTGATTGTTCAAGAACGGTTGATTAGATCCGATGACACCCTCCTGCTCGAGGACTGGCTTCAATCCATCGATGCGCCGACTTCACTTACACAACTAGGGATTCGTCCTGATCAAGTCGAAGAGTTGGTTACTTCGATCGTCGAAGAAATCACGATTCAAGGGATTCGGAATCTTGAAGATTCAGAGCAGTTAAAAGAAATTCTCATCAATCTTCAAGAAGTGGTTTACAAATAATGCTTTTATCAGTAATATAATAACAAAATAATAGAACCGATTGCTTATCAAGAGTGGTGGAGGGACTGGCCCGATGAAACCCGGCAACCAGATCAGTTATGATCATGGTGCTAATTCCAACAGACGAGACGTCTGGGAGATGAGCGTGTCCGACTTTCACTTGTCGTGCCCGCCGCTCTTCGTGAGTAGCGGGCTTTTCAATTGGAGGAGGAACTATTCATGAATATCAAACAAAAAACACTTTTGGCAGGTTCGTCATTCCTTGCAGCAATCGCACTTTCCGCGTGTGGGCAATCCGAGGCGAGCGAGACGCTCAGCACGGAAGAACTGACGATCGGCGTGACCGGTGGCCCACACGAGCAAATTGCGGAGAAAGTACAAGAACTCGCGAAAGAGGACGGTCTTGAGATCGATATCAAAGTATTCAACGATTACAACACACCGAACACGGCCCTTGACGAGGGAAGCCTTGATGTGAACAGTTACCAAACGTTATCGTTCCTCGAACTACAAAAGTCAGACAAAGGTTATAAAATTGACGACGTGTTCAAGACCGTCGCTTTCCCGATGGGTCTTTATTCTGAGAAGTTGACAGATATCAAAGATTTAAAAGAAGGGGATAAAGTTGCCGTCCCGAACGATCCGGCAAACGAACTTCGTGCCTTGCGACTATATGAAACAGCAGGTCTGATCACACTAAAAGAAGGTCTGACGGATAAAGCAACTAAACGAGATATCGCGGAAAACCCGCTCAATTTAGAATTTATCGAGCTTGAAGCGTCGCAGCTTCCCACACAGCTACCGGAAGTAGCCCTTGCAGCCATCAATACGAACTTTGCGATGGGAGCAGGTCTCTCCATCAACGAGGATGCCCTGTTCCATGAGGACACGGTCGACAACCCATATCCGAACTATGTGGTCGTCCGCTCGGCCAACAAAGAAGATGAGGTCGTTGAGACATTGAAGTCTTACTACCATTCGGATGAAGTACGTGCCTTCATCGAAGAAGAATTCAATGGATCTGTCGTACCAGCGTTCTGAGGAGGGATTTGATGATTGAACTGAAACAAATCACCAAGCAATTTCACGTCAATGGAGATACGATCACCGCGCTCGACGACGTCTCCCTCACAATCGAAAAAGGGGAAATCTTCGGCATCATCGGCCGAAGCGGTGCCGGAAAGAGTACGCTTATCCGGATGATCAATCTATTGGAACGCCCGACGGCAGGTGTCGTAGAGATTGAGGGACAAGATATCACACAATTAAAGAAAAAAGAACTCTCTTCGCTACGTCAGCGAATCGGCATGATCTTTCAACATTACAACCTATTAAAGACCGCGACCGTCGAAGAGAATGTCGCCATCCCGCTCCGCCTCGAAGGGCTCGGGAAGCAAGTCATCCGTGAACGGGTCGACCGCTATCTCGACATCGTCGGTTTATCTGAACATCGGAACCATTATCCGGAACAATTGTCAGGCGGTCAAAAACAGCGCGTCGCTATTGCACGAGCGCTCGCACATGAACCGGACATCCTGCTCAGCGACGAGTCGACGAGTGCCCTCGACCCTGAAACGACCGAGTCGATCTTAGAATTGTTGCTCGAGATCAACCGAGAGCTCGGATTAACGATTTTTCTCATCACGCATGAGATGGAAGTGATTGAACGGATCTGTGACCGGGTCGCCGTCATCGATCACGGCAACATCATTGAACAAGGCAACGTGTTGGATGTCTTCTCAAACCCGAGACACGAAACGACGCAGCGGTTCTTGAAGACGAATCTCGATGTTCCGGAAGAAGTGGTGTCGGAATTACAGTCGCGAGGCACGCTCGTTCATTTATCATTCATCGGTAGTCAAACGGAACAAGCGGTGCTCGCCCAGTTGACGAAACGATTCGGGATTTTACCGAACATCATTGGGGGCGGCATCAAGAAATTGAAAGCCGGTCTCGTCGGGAACTTGCTCGTTCACCTTGATGGAGACCATGATCAAACAGAACTCGCCGTCCGTTATTTGAAGACGAGCGGTGTACACGTAAGGGAGGTGTCGAACCATGCAACAGTTTTGGACAGACTGGGGTGACCTGATTTGGACGGGAACGATTCAAACGTTGACGATGACGAGCATCGCGCTCCTCATCTCGACACTGATCGGGCTACCGCTCGGGACGTTGCTCGTACTGTCGAGACCGAACGGACGTCTCGCGAACCGATTTGTGTACGGTGGATTATCGAGCTTCATCAACGTCATCCGTTCGATTCCGTTCATCATTCTCTTGTTTTTCATCTTGCCGTTCACACGCTTCATCATGGGTACAACGATTGGGGTCCAAGGTGTACTTCTACCACTCATCGTCTTCACCGCCCCATACATCGCGCGGCTCATGGAGTCTGCTCTTCTTGAAGTCGACCGCGGGGTCATCGAGGCGTATGAGGCGATGGGCATCTCGACGAGAAAAATCATCTGGTACGTCCTCATCCGTGAGGCACGTTCTTCCATCGTTCTCGGATTGACGATTGCAACGATCGGGTTGATTGGTGCGACAGCCATGGCAGGTCTCGTTGGAGCCGGTGGGCTTGGAGATATCGCGTATCAATACGGACACCTTCGTTTCGAACCGGAAGTCATGTATGTGACGATTTTTGTCCTTATCCTGCTTGTTCAATCGATTCAGTCATTCGGAAACCGATTGGCAGCTAAATTAAAACGAGCCTAAAAAAGAATCGTGTCGCCTTGGCGACACGATTTATGCGTTGTGGAGCAACCGTTTTAGTTCAGCGATGCGGTCATTCCGAGGAATGAACGTCCGAATCTCTTTCTCACTGAAACCGACCTGGATGCGATGATGGTCGAAGACAATCGGACTCTTCAGGATTTGTGGGTTTGATGCGACAAAACTGTACAGTTCGCGGATCGACATCTCGTCGAGTTTCTCAGCCGCTTGTTTATAGACGCTCTTCTGTACCGACAGCAAGTCGGTCGTCCCATTCTCAGTCAGACTTAGCATTTCTTTAAATTCACCAAAGGATAAGCCTTGGTCTGTCAATTTCTTTTCGATGAAGGGAATCTTTTGTTCCCGCAACCAATCAATCGTTTTTCTGGAAGAACTGCAGCTCGTATGCGTGAATACCGTGACCGTCACGACAACCACTTCTCCTTTACATCAGTTTGGTTCTAACTATTATCTCTTTTTATACGTTACGTTTCGTGATTATGTTTCAAATCACATACAGTTTCTTTTTGATTGAAAGCGACTTCGTTCGGGTACAGATTTCAAGAGGAATCACATAAGGAGGAATGAAGATGTTTGATTATACTGTACAGTCTGACCGTACTGTTGAGGACGTCATCGCCCGTCTTGGAGAAGCGCTGAAAGATGAGTCATTCGGTGTATTATGGGACTTTGATTTGAGCGACACGTTAGAGAAAAAAGGGCAGGCCATTGAAGGGAAGTATCGCATCTTAGAAGTGTGCAACCCGAAGGCGGCAAAAGAAGTGCTGTCACAACAGTTAGAGGGAGGCTACTTCCTCCCGTGTAAAATCGCCGTGTTCGAAAAGGACAATCACACACAAATCGGCATGCCGAAACCGACAACGTTGATTCGTCTCATTGACGACAAATCGCTACAAGCCGTCGCAGCGGACGTCGAATCTAGACTGCAACGTGCGATCGACCAAAGTAAATAAACGATGTACCATCCGCTCATGAAACATGGGCGGATTTTTTTCGTATAGGACAGTTAGATAATGGTAAAATTGGATGGTACGATTACAGGAGGGGATATTTTGTACAAAAGAGGAATAATGATGTTACTTAGTGCTTCATTATTAAGCGCATGTGGGGCATCTGATATAGAAGTCATTCAGCTGGATTACATAGAGAATCAATGGAATCTCGAGAGTTATACGAAAGAAGGAGAACTTGTTCAAGTCCACGATACGAAAGAAGTGCTCGAGGCATGTGAGGGCGAACGAACGACGGAGCTAAAAGGTGATGTCACTGTATACCAGACAGTGTTTGCAGGGCGAAAGGGAGTCGTGTCATCCATGGATCCGTACTCGATGAAGGTAGTTACCTATTTAGAAGGTGACGAACGATATGTTGTCTGTCGCGAAGATTATACGAATCAATGGATGGCGGAGACGATCGATAAGTTCCCGGACTTTGTAAATACATCTGAAGGAATCAGTGTCCCCCGATTACCTAGCCTTCATCAAACATCTTCACCCTCAAAGGATAAGCTAGTGAAAACAGACGAACTGAACATCGATGAAATCGACATCATCCCGTTCCGAGATACATTACTTGAAATTGAACCGGCTCTATTCGGAGAGCTTGAACTAGAACTCGATGGTAAAGCGACGAGACATTCGCTCACTAGTTTTCAACCGACCGGAATCGATATGCCGCATCGACAGATTGCCATCGGACTCGATCGAAAAACATCTCAACCGTATATTCTTTTTTCATTCAATGAACGCTTTGTTTATCAACCATTACAGTTTGAAGAACTAGAGGAACCTGCGTCAATAGAACAAAAGGCATTTGATAAGATAAGCGTCGACACCATCGTCGAACCTGGAGAGCTAACAGAAGGAGAAGCGGTTCCCTTATATTCATTCCACTACATAGAAGATGGCGAACCCGTGACTGAAACGATGACGGTTCGCTTTATTGAAGGTACGTTGCTGAAAGAAGGCGAAGAACCCGATTCGATGCTTGAAGAGTGGATGCCGGACCAAGAAGACGGTCAAAGAGTCGTTGCGCACCGTAAACCGTTTGACGGGAATTCACTCACTTATCCTGATTTTATCGAAATCTCGACGGAAGAATCTGAACAAGTCATGGAAGTATTGAAGGAGGCAGAACCGGTCGGCCGTAAGGGTGAACCTGCAGACTATCGATACTTGACGTTGACGGAAGGATGGAAAGGGCAAGAGTTTGAAATCAGCTATAAACAGCGGTCAAAAAAAATCGACATCTATCTGACAGACCTGCTTCGCGATCAGACATTTAAATTATCTAGTAAAGGGGCGGAAGTGTTCTTGGATATTTTCCCGGAGTACGAAAAATCATGATGAAACGACTATTATTCACGTTATGTACAGTTGGAATTTTATCGGGTTGTGGTGGTGAAGAGGTAAAGGTCGTCAAACTGGACCATATGCCCTCACAATGGGATGTACGAGACATGAACTCGAACAGCTTTACTACTGGTCCGGAGACGTGGGCAAGCGATTTACTCCTTGCATGCACCGACGACTCGGTTCCCCAAATTAATGAGGACGTCACGGTCTATCATTCGTATGTCTTGAACCGAAAAACCATAATTTCGGACTACGATGCTCACGCCTATAAGCTAGTGACGTATGTAAAAGGCGAACAGAATTATGTCATTTGTCAGGACGGCTTTTCTCCAAAGATGAGAGTCGGACTTGTTGAGAAGTTCCCTTCGTTTGTACAGGCTTCTGAAGGTGTCACCATCCCAAGTAATCCGACAATTGCAAATGGGACTGGGGAACAAGAAGAGAGTGTGGAGGAAAGGGATTATTCCGATGTTTTCGAGGTACCCGTCCATCTCATTGACGGAACGATGATTCAAGTGACCCCTTCCTTGAATGGAAGTATCCATTTAACCATCGGAGAGGACGAAGGGATCTTTCCGCTCTCAATCATTGAACCTTATCACGCGCAAATGGGAAGCATGACAATCGCACTCGGCTACGATGAACAATCCAAAGAGGCTTACTTTTTCGCTAAGTCGGAAGGTGGGTTACTTTCCTATGACCCGATTGTCCTTATAACAAAAGATGATTATTGGCAACCTGAGCAGCAACCAAAGCAATTTGAAGGGCTCAAAGTCGAGCGGGTACTGCAAGCAGAATCGCTCGAACCAGGTGTCGAGACACCGGTTTACACGTTCTCTTTTATTGAGGATGGCAAACGTGTGACGAAAGATGTTCGTCTCACCTACACGGACCACGAATTTGCGACGAATGAATCGATCGAAGCGGACATAGAATCGAATCCCGCCGTACCAAGTGGTCCGTTCGTGTTCGTCCATAAGACTCCTTTGAACGGAAAGGCAACGATTGATTACCCGAACGTGCTGCGGGCTGCTGGAATCGACATGTCTGATTTGATGGATGCAATCGATGAGGCAGAGCCGGTCAAGCGAGAAGGGGAGATAGAGGAGTATTCGCTGCTTACGATCATCGACGGGTGGGTCGGTCAGGAGTTTCAATTAAGCTTTCAGAGACGCTCGAAAAAGGTGGATGTGTACTTAACCGATCCAAAGCGAAAGCAGACGTTCAAATTGTCGAGCACAGGAGCAGAGACATTCTTCAGCTATTTTCCAGACTTGAAAGAGTAAAGGTGCCTGTTGGCGCCTTTTCATTTGGTAAATACTTCAAACTTATGATATTGACCTTCTGTATAAAAAGGATGCAATGGATTGCTTCACAATACGTTACACTGAGGTTCACGATTTGGTACGAATATCCTACGAAGAAGAAAGGTTGCTATCTTTAATGAGTACATTGAACCAGAAAATGATCCATTCAGATGACGTATTCCGGTCCATCGAGACGAATATGGCGATGATCCGATTTGATCGTCAACGCCGGGTCGTCGATGTGAACGATACGTTCGCAAAAGCGATGAAATATAGACGCGAAGAGATGATCGGCATGCAGCATCACTTGTTCTGTCCTTCATCCTTTGTCAATAGTCCAGAGTATTCGGCATTTTGGGAGAAACTTTGGAGCGGATTCAGTTTCTCGGATAAAGTGGAGCGAGAGAATGCAAAAGGGGAAACCATTTGGCTCGAGGCGACGTATATGCCGATCTTTGAAGGAGATGATGTCGTCGGTGTCGTCAAAATCGCATCGGATATCACGGAGCGGCAACAGGTGATTGAGGATTATGCGTATCGCTTCAAATCGATGACCGATGTGCTCGATGAACGGGCGAAGACGGGTATGCAAGATACGAAAGTATTGAACGAGACGATTGAACGGCTTGCTAAAGATGCAGCGGAAAACCTTCACGCCCTTCAGAACTTGCGTCGTCAAGCAGATGACATCACGAAAATCGCACTGTCCATCAAAGAGATTGCCGCACAAACGAATCTATTGTCTTTAAATGCCGCCATCGAAGCCGCTCGCGCCGGTGAACATGGACTTGGATTTAATGTCGTGGCGACGGAAGTGCGGAATCTCTCACGTATGGTTGAACGTGCGGTCGTCGACGTCAATTCAAATACGGAAGGGATGAACTTTGAACTACGAAAAATTGTAGAAGGTGTCACCGCATCCAATCAAGAAATTCAGTTGAGTGCAAAGACGATGGAACAAACGATGGATCGATTCCATGCGTTCGAGCAGGCCGCAGCCGAATTACATGATACGGCTGACACGTTCACTTCTAACTTATGAACCGATTGACCCTTTGATGGGTCAGTCGGTTTTTTTGAGCTGTAATGTATGGCCGTTCTGCTTCAACCAAGCTTTCGCTTGATCTGTTTCTGGATATATTGTACGTAACGTGTTCCAAAATGAGGCAGAATGGTCGAAGTGGACGAGATGCACCCATTCGTGAGCGATGACGTAGTCCATCATTTCTTTTGGTGCGAGCATGAGGCGGACGTTGATGGAGATGGTCCCATTTGAACTACATGACCCCCAACGTGTCTTTTGGTGACCGATCCGAATCTTTTTCGCTTTCACGCCTAAGATTCTTTCGTAAGTCGGTGCCCGCTCGGTCACATATTCAAGTGCACGTTCGCGTAGCCATGCCTCATAATGTTTAGACAGAGTGTTTTCGCCCCATGTCCTCGGGACGAAAAATGAGGAACCGTCATGTCTGAGTGTCGTGCCATCATCTTTTTTGGTCGGATAGCTTTTTCCATGAAAGACGAGCCCCTCATCAAGAACAGACGTCTGTTTCGGAAGGTTGTGGCATGTATGACGAATCCATGAGTCGTGCTCTTCTAAAATGCGATTGACGACTCGTTTTGACAAACGTGCTGGGATACGTAGCTCGATGCCATTTGGTGTGACATAAAATGCGGCTTTTTTTCTTCGTTTATGTCTGACGATGTTGACGTTCATACATTACCTCCTCTCTATTTCTCGATTGAGTATAACGAAGTCGGCAAGAAACTGCCATGCTTTTTTGGCACGCAGTCGAATCAACTTTGATACAGTAAGAGGAGGAGGGATGAACATGAAATCAATTTTACAACAACAACTTGAACGCACTGGTACGAACTCAGTGAAGTGGGATGGATTGGAGCGTTGGTTCCATCTGTCAGAAGAGGTGTTGCCGCTCTGGGTGGCCGACATCGATATCCGTACAGCACCGTCTATTTCGGAGGCACTCGCAAAGAAGGCCGCTCAAGGAGAATTCGGCTATACCTTGTTTGCGCCTGAAGCGCAGGAAGCGGTTCGGTCTTGGTACGGGCGACGTCACGATATGGAGATTGATCCGAAGCATGTCTTATTCTCAAGTGGGGTCGTCCCCGCATTGACACATATCGTCGAGGCATTGACGGAAGTCGGGGATGGTGTTGTCATTCAGTCACCCGTCTACCCACCGTTCCATGAACTCGTTGTTGGTTCGAAACGACAGGTGTTCGATGCACCGTTGAAAGAGAACGATGGACGCTACGAGATGGACTTCGTCGCCTTGGAGGAAGCGATGAAACAAGCGAAGCTCTTCTTGCTCTGTTCTCCGCATAATCCGGTCGGACGTGTCTGGACGAGAGCAGAACTGGAAAAGGTCGTCGAGCTTGCAAATCAATATGATGTCATCGTCGTCGCAGATGAGATTCATGCGGATTTGACGTTCCCTTCTCACAAACATAATGCAATCGGCTCACTCGACCCCCGTGTCATCACGGTAAGTGCGCCCTCAAAAGCGTTTAACATCGCAGGTTTATTTGCATCTTACATCATCTGTCCGGTCGATGAATGGCGGAAACAGATCACGAAAGTACAAAACAAACATCACGTCCTCCCGACACCGTTTGCGAATACAGCCATCATCGCGGCCTATACAGACAAACGTGCGGAGCAATGGCTCGATCAATTGCGTGAAGAACTCGAGCAACAAATGAGCGAGGCTATCGATTCGATTGAAACCCATTTACCGATGCTCCGTACGGCGCGTCCTGAGGCGAGCTATTTATTGTGGATCGACTTTTCGAAGCTCCCGATGTCTGCCGAGGAGAGAAAGTCTTGGCTACATCAAGACGTACGAATCTTCTTGTCACCGGGTAGTCCGTTCGGTCCTCAAGGTGAAGGGTTTGAACGGATGAATATCGGGACGCGTCGCGAATTGCTAGACGAGGCAATCCAACGTCTCAGCACGCAAATGAAACGAAAAGCGTTTGTGTAAAACGAGAATCGGGAAAAATTCACAATGAGATGATGAGAGAAAGTGAGTGGATGGGATGGAGACGATCAACTGGAAGAAAAAAATGGAGGAACAGCTAAGGCGCAGTGGATTCACCTTGCAAGTCGAAAACATGTCCAATATTCGCTTGACTGAGATTCATGCGAGCTCTTCTCCGTTGATCTCTTATCCGCTCCGTGTCCGATTGTATGAGCGGATGGGCTGGCTCATGTGTACGGTCGATTCGCCGACTCTTGACCGAAACGAGGACCATCCCTTATTCGAGCGGATGGTGACAGCCGTGTTCGAACGAATCGTACGTCATTTATACAACGGATATGGATTCCATGTGCTGACGTTCATCGGTGATACCGGAAACTATATCGCGCCTAAAGATTCTGAGACGGGCGAGGTCGTCCGGCTCGTCGCTCACCTATGGAATGACCGCTCCTATATCCATCTCGACACATTCGAGGAATATCCGGCCTTATATGTCACCCCACCGTGGGCCCACCAGGCGTATGCCATCGAGAGTACAGATGAGGAATGGGTCATTTACGCAGGTAGGGGCGGTAGACCATCGACCGATTATCGGGCGGATGGCGTCGAGTTAAAGCCTCATCGTCTGGCAGACGGTGAACTCTTCTTCCCAGTCGACCGCATCTCAAAACACAAAGGCACACTCGCTCTTGCCGAATGGCTCCGTCTTGAGCGGAGAGAAGTCGAGGACTTTATGATGTCGTTCATGCAGACGATTCGAAAGTTCGACCCTTCCTTCGGGTTCGCATGGGGTGGTACAGAGACGTTCTTTCACGGCGTGCCGGTCGAGCCATATGCGCAAGTACTCAGACTCGAGAGCGGGAAGCGTCGCTATCGCGTTATGAACAATACGGCGAAGCGATTGTTTGCGGTATCGGATGACCCTAACAAATGTCTCAAGGAAGTGAGTCAGACGTTAGGGACGATCACGTTACCGGAACGACGGGTCTCAGCACTTGGACAACTGATTATGGGGATTTGGCAACAGTTTGAGACCGATGAAGAGACGTATATCCAAGAAGTCGCATATCGGGACATCTCAAAATTTCAGATGGAAGAGAAAATCGGTCATGCTCTGGCGAATCAACAGCGTATTCGTTGGATCGATAAGAATCATCCACACCAGAATGTGATTGAATATGCCCATCTCCGTATCACGTTCCCGAAACGACCACCGGGCCTTGTCACTGTCGAACCTGCTGAATCTGGACATGAAAGAGGTGCTTTATGAGAATTGTGGACGCACGTGCCATGCCGATCAACCATGAGGATTTGATTGCTGTCACATCATCCTCGGTTTACTATCGTGAAAAGAAAGATGAGACGACTTTCTCCCTCTATCGTTTTGATGAAGAGGACGGGATGATTACCCAGTTGAACCGTCGTCCCTATGAAGACTACGGGTATTCGAAACTCTTCGTGGATGGGGACGTCGTGTACTTCTTAAACGAGATCCCAGACGGCGAGGGAATCATCAAGACAGAGTTGATCGCGTTCTCTTATAAAGCAGGGAAAGAAGAAATTGTAACGACATTTGAGAAGAGAGGGAATAGCACGCTATTCTGGGTACTCGATCATCGTTACTTCCTCTTTTTGACGGCATTTGAATCGTCTGATGAGGCATGGTTGTATGATCGGGTGACCGGTCAGCGTGAGCGTATTCGGGACGAGCGTCTAATCGGGAAGACAGAACGATTCCGTGAGCTGTATTTGTTCACGACGACATTCGCGGGTATCGCGTATATCGTCTGTAACGCCAGACTCGATGAATTTGACTACTATGATGCACTCGACAATGGACGAGTCTCTCCGGACGATCCGATTGACCATTCTGAGGCGCTACTCATCTGTCCTCTCGAGGAGGCGATCGAGGCGATCTGGGATCAACGAGATGAATTGCCATTCGATGATGTTCTCCGATTGCAAGGGGAAGGCGACACGGTACAGTACCTTGGTGAGAACGAGGGTATCCTTCGATTTTCAGCGTTCGTCGACTCCTTGAACGAAGAAGTCATCTATGATTTGACGGCACCTGATGTGTTACACGAAGTATCGGTTGTCGACTGGGGTGCCTATGAACCGCTCGACTTCACATATGACGATGTCAGTTCGACAATCTTTATCAAGGTAGATGAGAGTGACATGCATACGGAAGTCATTGATGTTGCGACTGGGGCACGTTATATCGATGTGGAACCGTTCGAGCGCGTGATTGGTCGTCGTTATCTCGTTCATGAGTATACAGAAGGTCTTACGAGCGGCGTCGTCATTTTCGATTTAGAGACAGAGGAACGCTTTGCATATGAAAATGCCTATTATATGGTCATCGATGATGCCGTATTGATCTTGTCCATGTCTAGCACATAAATATAAACACCACCCATTTATTAGGTGGTGTTTATATTTGGGTATATAGTTAACATAACATGTTATTGTAAACCTGATATCGCGTGTTTTTTTCGCTCGTCACCGATATGGGCATACACTTGTGTCGTGGCCACCGATTCATGACCGAGCAGCTGTTGAATCGTCAATACATCGATTCCGCTCATCGCTAGTCGTGTAGCAAACGTGTGGCGGAGCTTATGGGGTGTCACTTGTTTATATGACAAGAAAGGGAGATATGGTTTCAATCGATCGATATGACCTTTTAACACGTGTTGAACCGTACGAACGGCAATTCGTTTCCCTTTTTCATTCTGAAATAACGCACCTTCACGCGACAATTGACGGTATTCGATGAGCAAGGGCTGAAGAGGACTCGCTATCGGAATGAGGCGCTCCTTGTTCCCTTTACCGATGACGCGGATGGTTTCGGTTTCGAAGTTGATATCGGTCCAATTGAGTCCGACGAGTTCCGACACGCGCATACCCGTTAGTCCGAGAAGTTGGATGATTAAAAAGTCACGTTCGCGATTTGTCTCATACCAGCTCGCCTCACGGTTCGTCATCCCGACATTGCTTCGGACGAGCGTTGAGAAGTCGAGCCACTCCGACTCTGTCAAATAGATCGGGTTCCGTTTGCCTCGCTTCGGTCGCTCCACGGCCTGAAATGGATTGATCGTGGCCCGGTTCGTCTCAATCAAATAATTGAAGAGTGATTGTAACGTAGACAATTTTCGATTGATGACACTCGGGGCGTTCTCGAGCTCGAGGGCGAGGTAAGTCGCATATGCTTCTGCCCCCGCATGATCGATTTCCGTAAATGCCGCCAAATCAATTGTCTCAGGTTCTAATTCAGTCCCGCTCACGTGTTCAACCCAACGGAAGAAGTCCAATACATCATAGACATAGCGTTGAGCGGTCTGTTTGGAGTAGTGCTTGGCCGCTAAGTGGTGGAAGAACTGTTGGATGAACACAGGTAATCGGTGCAATCCGTTCAGCTCAAACCGTTTCAAGTTCGTTGTCGTCGGCCGTTGTCCGAGTTGACGGAAGATACTCATTGAACCTCTCCTTTTCTTACGAATCTAACTTGATTCTTTCCATTTTGTTTTCCTTCACGCAGATAATCATCTGCCTCTTTCACGATCTCCTCTAACGTATCGAACTGTGTACGCACGGCAAGTCCGAACGTCATCGTGATATGGAGTTGTTCACCTTCGTATTCCAAACGTGTGGATTCGATTTGATGTCGCAACTGCTCCGTTATAGCGTAAACATCTCCAGACGAGTTCGTATAGAAGAGTAAAAACTCTTCACCACCCCAGCGTACGGCAAGCCCGTCAACCGAGGACAAGATGGATGCGACTTGTTGGATGACACGGTCTCCACAATCGTGGCCATACGTCTCATTGAACGACTTGAATCCGTCGATGTCACATAGCGCAATGGCGTAAGAGATGCCATCACGACTAGCCTGCTCGATGGATTCCGAGACGCGTTCGTGTCCGATTTTTCGATTCAGCAGCCCGGTCAATCCATCTGTCGAAGCGAGAATCTGCAATTGTTCGTTCGATTGCTCGAGTTCATCCGTCACCTCGACGACGGCCGATTCAAAGATGAAAGAGAGAGCGGCAATCATCATGACCGTCGAAAGGATACAAAAGAGCCCAAGCGCCTGTTCGATAGGTTGCGGCAAAGTCACCATTCCGTCTGACACATTGACGAAGAGGATGCTATAGATCATCATCGCGAGGGCGGTCGTCAAGACTCGTTGTCCTTTTGTCACGCTCGGCATGAAAAAGACGCCATAGGCCATCATGAGTATGAAATAATGCATGTTGACATCCCAACCGAGAATGATGGTCGAGATGATTGCGTTATACACGACTTCGATGAAGAGTCCGGTGAAGAAAATGCCGTACCATCGTTTATGTACAAAATAAAATGAAATCGTGTAATATAGGACGCTCACCCCATTAGAGATGAACAAAGAGGCCACATCCAATCGCCAGAATAACAGACAGAACAAGAGATGAACGAACCAGGCGATGACGTTGCCATAAAACATGATGCGTTCATTATACAGCGTTCCGCGACGGGCATCATAAATTGTTCCCATCTTACACCTCCTCTCATTCAGTATAGCGAAAGAACGCTTGTATTTATATAAAAGTCATTAAAATCATCCATGAAAAGACCTTATAACACGTCCTTATTATTGCGTGAAATAGATATTTCACGCAATGTTTATGAGTTTCATGATTGTTTCTCAATCGAATGGTTAATCGAACAATAAGTTTTATCGCAAAATAAATGGTAGACAATAATTTGTTATGTAAACCATATTGATTTGTCTTGAAATTGTAATGTTGAACCATTATACCTTATGATGAAAATAGGACTTGAAACGGCAAGTCAGGTAACGTTACACTGTAAACGTAAACCAAAGGGGGATTTTGGATGGATGATCAGCGTTTGAAGCAACTTTTGTCTGAAGCGAAGACCATCGCGGTCGTCGGCGTGTCCGACAACCCGAACAAGACGGCCAACCAGATTGCGGAGTACTTACTACGTGTCGGGTATACCGTCATCCCTGTCAACCCGATGCTCGAGGAGTGGAACGGCCGCAAGGCATATCCGTCCGTCGAGAGCATCCCGGGTAGAATCGATATCGTCGACGTGTTCCGTCGCAGTGAGTTTTTAGCAGGTGTCGCGGAAGATGCGGTACGACATGGGGATGTCGGGCTCGTCTTCAACCAGCTCGGTCTCTCAAGTCCGGAGGCGGAGCAAATCGTACGCGATGCCGGGCTCGACTACATCGAGAACCGCTGCCTCTACGTGGAGCATGCTCGTCTACTCGGATAAGACCTACCTCCTTGGTAGGTCTCCTTTTTTTCAGCAACGGCTGACAAGGGAGGCTTGCCAGAATCGATGAACAGCTATACAATAGGAAAGAAAAACGAACGTGTGTTCGAAATTGAGGTGACTGCTATGTCAACAGATCTATTTAATTACAATGAAGACGCCATCCAGGTGCTCGAAGGACTCACGGCCGTACGAAAACGACCGGGGATGTACATCGGGTCAACCGACCATCGCGGGCTTCACCATCTCGTCTATGAGATCGTCGACAATGCGATCGATGAGGCGCTCGCCGGGTTCGGTGGTCAAATCGATGTGACGATTCATAAGGACGATGCGATCACGGTCCGTGACCACGGACGTGGGATGCCGACAGGGATGCACGCCTCTGGAAAACCGACACCTGAAGTCATTTTTACCGTTCTCCATGCTGGTGGGAAGTTCGGGCAAGGCGGTTACAAGACGTCTGGCGGTCTCCACGGTGTTGGTGCCTCGGTCGTCAACGCACTCTCGAGCAAGGTTGTCGTGACCATCTATCGCGACGGAAAAGTGTTCGAGCAGACATTCGCGGACGGCGGTGTGCCGCAGACGACGCTCCTCGAGACGGGCAAGACGCGCCAAACCGGGACGAGCGTCTATTTTAAACCGGATGCATCAATTTTCTCGACGACAACGTATAACTATGACACGCTCGCCGAACGCCTCCGTGAATCGGCTTTCTTATTAAAAGGATTGACGATTACGCTGACGGACGAACGTACCGATAAACAAGAGACGTTCCATTACGAGGATGGAATCGCTGAATTCGTTCAATATTTAAATGACGATAAGGCGACGCTTCATCCGATCGTCTACTTCGAAGGGACAGAGAACGAGATTGAGATCGAACTCGCATTCCAGTTCACAGACGCCTATTCCGAGAACGTCCTTTCTTTCGTCAACAACGTCCGTACGCGTGACGGTGGGACGCATGAGGTCGGCGCCAAGACGGCGATGACCCGGATCATGAATGAATATGCGCGTAAGAACGGATTGCTCAAAGAGAAGGACAAGAACCTAGACGGCGGCGACGTCCGTGAGGGACTCACACTCATCGTCTCGGTCCGAATCCCAGAGGAGTTTCTCCAGTTCGAGGGTCAAACGAAGTCGAAACTCGGCTCCCCAGAGGCGCGTGCGAGTGCCGATAGCGTCATGGCGAAGCAACTGACGATTTTCCTAGAAGAGAACCCACAGATGGCCACGATGCTTATCAAAAAAGCGATTCGCGCGGCTCAGGCGCGTGAGGCGGCACGAAAAGCACGTGAAGAGGCACGGAACGGTAAGAAGAAGAAACGTTCGAGCATCTTGAACGGGAAATTGACGCCGGCGACATCGAAGAATGCCGCGAAGAACGAACTGTTCCTCGTCGAGGGTGACTCGGCCGGTGGTTCCGCCAAACAAGGCCGTGACCGGACGTTCCAAGCCATCCTTCCGTTACGCGGGAAGGTCATCAACTCGGAGAAGTCAAAACTCCAAGACATCATGAAAAATGAAGAAATCAATACGATCATCCATGCAATCGGTGCCGGGGTCGGTCATGATTTCGATTTGGATGACTGCAACTTTGACAAGATCATCATCATGACGGATGCCGATACAGATGGTGCGCATATCCAAGTACTCCTTCTCACGTTCTTCTTCCGTTATATGCGACCGCTCGTTGAGGCGGGTCGTGTGTTCGTTGCCTTACCACCTCTTTACCGTATCTCAAAAGGTAAAGGTAAGTCTGAACAGTTCGACTACGCCTGGGACGAAGAGGCACTCGAGAAGCTCGTCAAGGTATATAAGAAGGGCTATATCCTCCAGCGCTACAAAGGTCTCGGTGAAATGAACGCGGACCAGCTGTGGGAGACGACGATGAATCCAGATACCCGTACGCTCATCCGTGTCACGGTGGACGACGCGGCCGTCGCGGACAAGCGTGTCTCGGTCTTGATGGGCGACAATGTCACGCATCGCCGTGAGTGGATCGAGGAGAACGTCGCCTTCGGACTCCAGGAAGATGATTCGATCATCGCCAATGAACATGTGACTAAAGCGATTGAGGAAGTGATGTAACGATGTCGACGATTCAACACATTTTAAACTTATCTCTCGAACAGGTCGTCGGTGACCGGTTCGGGCGATATTCAAAATATATCATTCAAGACCGTGCCTTGCCGGACGCACGCGATGGACTCAAGCCCGTACAACGCCGTATCCTCTATGCGATGCACCATGAGGGGAATACGAACGACAAGCCGTACCGGAAGTCCGCGAAGACGGTCGGGAACGTCATCGGGAACTATCACCCGCACGGTGACTCGTCTGTCTATGAGGCGATGGTACGTCTCTCTCAGGACTGGAAGCTACGCTATCCGCTCATCGACATGCATGGGAACAACGGATCGATGGACGGTGACCCTGCAGCGGCCATGCGTTATACGGAAGCGCGTCTCTCGAAGATTGCTGGGGTGATGCTGACGTCGATCGCGAAGAATACGGTCGACTATACGCCAAACTTTGATGATTCGACGGAAGAGCCGCTCGTCTTGCCGTCACTCCTCCCGAACTTACTCATGAACGGGACGACAGGGATCTCAGCGGGTTACGCGACAGAAATCCCGCCGCATAACTTGACGGAAGTGCTCAACCTCGCCATCGCACGCCTGAAAGGTCAGGTCGATACGGCGAAAGACGCCCTCGAATATGTCACAGGACCTGACTTCCCGACCGGAGGAACGGTCATGGGGAAAGAAGGCATCCTGAAAGCGTTCGAGACCGGTAAAGGGAAGGTCATCATCCGGGCGAAATCCGAGATTGAGCAACTAAAAGGCGGTCGTGAACAGATCACAATCACCGAACTCCCGTATGAAGTGAACAAGGCGAACCTCGTCAAAAAGATGGAAGAGCTCCGTCTCGACAAAAAGGTCGAAGGTGTCGCGGAAGTCCGTGACGAGACGGACCGGACCGGCCTTCGGGTCGTCATCGAATTGAAGAAAGAGGCAGACGCGGAAGGCGTCCTTCACTTCTTCTTGAAGCATACGGACCTGCAGCTCGCCTATAATTACAATATGGTCTCCATCGTGAACCGGACACCAAAACAGATGGGCATCATCCCAATCATCGACGCCTATTTGAAGCACGTCGAAGAAGTGGTGACACGTCGCACAACGTTTGAACTCGAACAGGCGAAAAAACGTGCTGAAATCGTCGATGCCTTAGAACAGGCCATCTCGGTCCTTGACGAGACGCTCGAATTGATCCGTTCCGCGAAAGATAAAGCGGACGCGAAGAAGAAACTGATGAAGCGGTTCTCGTTCACGGAACGCCAGGCCGAAGCGGTCGTCATGCTCCAATTGTATCGACTCACGAATACGGACATCGTCGAGTTGCAAAAAGAAGCGAAGGCGCTCCAAAAAGAGATTGCCCGCCTCTCGAACATCCTTGACGTGGATGCGACGAAACGGAAGTTGATCGTGAAAGAACTCACGGCGCTGCGTGATGAGTTCGGGGATGACCGTCGCTCGGTCATCGAGTCGGAAGTTGAAGAATTGAAGCTGAAGACGGAAGTCATGATTGCCGTTGAGGAGACGATGGTCTTCGTCAGCCGTGACGGATACGTCAAACGCGCTTCTATGCGCTCATACGGGGCCTCAAGTGACGTCTTACCGGAGATGAAGGATAAAGACCGTCCTCTCCTCACGACACAAGCGATGACGACAGACCACTTGCTCGTCTGGACGAACAAAGGGAGCTACCTCCTCATCCCAATCCATCAGATCCCTGAATCGAAGTGGAAGGATGCCGGTCAGCACGTCGCCAACCTCGTCCCAATCGAAGGGGAACAGGTCATCTCGGCAGACGTCGTCTCGACGTTCGAGACGGACGCCCATTGCCTCTTCGTGACGAAAGACGGCATGGTCAAGCGTACGCCGTTGCGCGACTATGACGCGCAGCGGAAGTCGAAGCCACTCATGGCCTTGAAGCTAAAAGGTGACGATGAGGTCGTCTTCGCAGGGATCAGTGACGGTCCTGGGCAGTTGTTCCTCGTCTCCGAGCGTGGATACGGTCTCTGGTTCAAAGAAGATGACGTCCCGGTCGTCGGACAGCGGGCAGCCGGTGTGAAAGCGATGAACTTGAAAGACGGTGACGTCGTCGCCGATGCGTTCTCGTTCTTTACGCCACCGTTATTCGTCCTCGTGACGCAGCGAGGAGCGGTCAAGAAGATGAAACTTGAAGACCAGTTCGATTGCACGAACCGCAACCTTCGCGGAACGATGCTCATTCGTGAAGTCAAATCAAAACCGCACCAAATCCGTCGTGTGCTCCCTGTACATGGGGATGAGACATTGCATATCGTCGGAAAAGAGAAAGCAAAACAAGTGAAGACAAAAACACTCACGCTACTTGATCGCTATGCCAACGGATCGTTCGTCTTCGACGAAGATTCATTCGGTGAGATCGAGGACGTGTATCTCGATTAAAGAAAAGACCTGTCGATCGGCATAATCGCCGCTCACAGGTCTTTTTGTGTTAGCCATCCTTCTAGTTCTTGTTGCTGTCGACGGTGATGCCGTGTATGCATCTCGACAAGCTCGAACCACTCTCTCGCATTCAACCAGCCGAAACCACCGTGAAAGGTCTTCCAATCGTCTGTGGCGTCGCCTAGACTGGCTTCTAACGCATCCATCCTTGAAATCAAGGCGGTCATTCGCTCCAGTAACTGCTCATTCGTATCCGTGTTGTTCGGAGGTTGGTTCATCTCGGGAGGGAGTTCGATTTTGATTGGAGGAAACCCACCTTCTCGGAACAATTCCTCCCCAAATGGTGTCTTCTCTCCACCGAGTTGGCCGTCTTCTTGAAGACAGCGGTCGACTTCATCTAAATACTCATTCGCGACCAACATGATATGATCGTACATCTGACCAATTGACCAAATCGCAGGAGAGCATTTATACCGTAAGTCAGGTTCTGAATAATTTAGCAAAGTTTCTTTGAAATGAGTCAGTTCACAACGATTCATGCTGCACCTCTCTTCTGTTTGCTTTCAGTATACGTGACTTGTCCGAGTCTTCGGGGAATATAAATCTAAAAAGGAGAACGCGACGATTTGCCGAAAGAAACATGTAGGACAAATGATAGGGGGATCTATATGTCTCAATGGCTGACGTGGGCGAAACGGATTCAGGCGCTGTCTCAGGCCGGTCTGACGTTCACACGTGATCAATATGACCGAGAACGATATGAAGAGCTCCAAGAAATCGCAAAAGAGATGTATGAACGACATTCAGACTTATCGAACGAGGCCATCTCTCAATTGGTCCATGTTCAAGGGTATCCGACACCGAAGCTCGATGTACGAGGCGTTGTCTTCAAGGGGGACCGATTGTTACTCGTCAAGGAGCGGTCGGACGGGTTATGGACACTACCAGGCGGTTTTTGTGAGGTGAACCGTTCTCCTGCTGCGAATATCATCAAAGAAGTAGAGGAAGAGGCCGGCTTGGATGTCATTCCGGTGCGGTTACTCGCCTTATTTGACATGCACGAACATCCACACCCGCCACTTTCTGAGCACTATTACAAACTCTTCATCGAGTGTGCATTGATTGGTGACGGGGAAGGTGCTGCCGGCGTAGAGACGACGGATGTCGGATTTTTTGAACGCGACCATTTACCAGAGCTCTCCCTTGCCCGAAACACGCTCGAACAGATTCATTTGTGCTTCGATGCGCACTGGCAAGAAGATGACTGGACCACCTTATTCGATTAGGAGGATTTTTTGATGAAAGTGAGACGATACGGACATATCCACCAACTAACCTTTTACGCTCCCGTTCTTCCGATCAACGTCCAGCTGATTGAACATGAACTCGGGCTCGTCTTGATCGACACGGCGCTAAAACGGAATGCGGCACATATTCTGGCGTATATTGAAGAACTCGATAAACCGCTCCTTGCCATTTTATTGACACATGCCCATGGAGACCATGTCGGCGGGGTAGACGCCATCAAAGCGGAGCATCCACTCGCAGAATTGTTCATCTCCCGGCGTGATGCCCGCTTACTATCAGGAGACCGTTCACTAGATGAGGAAGAAGAGCACAAGATACGGGGTTCCTTGCCGACGATCCGTTCTACACCAGATACGTTGTTAGATCCCGGGGAGCGGCTATTCGGTCTACGTGTTCTTGCAGCAAGCGGTCATACACCAGGATCAATTGCATTTTACGATGAAACGAATCGGGTGTTATTCGCCGGAGACGCTTTTCAGTCGCAAGGAGGGGCCGCAGTGGCGGGGGACGTCCGTCCGTTGTTCCCGCTGCCTGGTCTTGCGACATGGAACCGATCCGTTGCTGTAGGGAGTGCGGAGCGGCTGGTCGATTTGTCACCACTCCTGACGTTTGTTGGGCATGGTCCGCCACTCAAAGGGACACACCGTCTCTATTTGGCATTGAAGCGGGCGAAACGAAAACAGGCGAGAACATTTACTCGATAATGGAGGGATGAGACGATGCAGTTAAAAGAAATCCCGATCCATCAATTCGAACAGGCCCAGCAGATGCTCGAGATTCAGCGGAACGCATATGCCGTTGAAGCGGAACTGCTCGGATTTGACGAGATTCCGGCACGATATGAGACGATTGATGTCATTCAAAACTTGCCAGGTACGAGCTATGGATTGTATGTCGAGGAGCGGTTGATTGGATTTGTCACCATTGAAGCATCTGAAAACACGGTGGAGATCACAAAGCTTTGTATTGATCCGACATATTTCCGAGCGAGACTGGCGACGACGCTACTTGAGCACGTCTTGAGTATTCATAAAGGACAGCTCGTATACGTGCATACGGGCAAACATAACGGGCCTGCCAAGCGTCTATATACGAAACTTGGGTTTGTGCGAAGTGCTGAATTTGAACCAGAACCAGGTGTCACATTAATTCGATATACCCACTCTTCTTAATTTTTTATCTCATCTCACTATCATAAGTATACTAAGATAATGAGATGAGACTTTATTTTTACTGATAATATATGTTATGTAAACTAATAAAAAAAGAGTATGAAAATACTCTATTTATGATTGCCCCCTTCTTCGAAAATCTTGTACCAATACAAGGTCAAATCAATCTGTGGATTCGCGTGTTGTTTCATTGTATCGACTCCTCCAAGTTGGAATCCCTCTTTTCTATAAAAGCGACATGCAATCAAGTTATCGTTCTGCGCCTCAAGAGATAATCCAATCAGTTCTTTCTCTTTGGCCCAACGTTCGGCTGTCTCAAGCAACATTTTTCCGATTCCTTGCTTACGGTACGTCATTTTGACTGCGATGTTTTCGATATATGCAAATCGATTCCAATCTTTCACGAGTCGAATTTGTCCTACACACTCATCTACATCCATCGCTACATATACGATTCGATTGTCCTGACTCATATAAGCATGCCAGTTGATTTGGTCGTCTGGGAATGATATTTCTTTCACCTCATAATCAAGCTCTTCAACATATGTCCATTCGCCATTTATATAACTTGGTATAATTCGACCGATGATTGGGAATGGATCATTTGTGTCATTCAGTTGATTAATGAGCGACGCTTCAAGTCTTTTTAGTTGAATACGACTCATCCACTCCGCCTCTTTTCCCTGTAAAGTATTCTTTATTTATTCATTTCTACCATTTCTTTTATTATGCAAAATAACAATCTGTTTCATTGATTATAGTTTTCTGTATTAATGAAATGAATTTTGCTTTCAAAGGAATGTTAGCGCTTTATGAATAAACGTTTCAAATGTAACTCGAATCTGTTTAATACGTGTTTCACAGTTGCTAGACCGCTGAAGTCATGCTATTTTTAGACAGATGAAGCATCTAAGGAGGAATTCTTGTGAAACGAACAACAAAAGGCTTGGCAGCAACATTGTTTTTAGCAATCCCACTTGCCGCTTGTGGTGATGATAGCACGAATCAAGCAGATACGACACGTTGGGAAGAAATTCAAGAAGAAGGAACGTTGACAGTCGGAACGGCTGGTACGCTCTACCCCGCTTCTTTCCGTGAAGAAGAGAGTGATACGTTGACAGGTTTTGACGTGGAACTCATGAAAGAGATTGCGAAGCGCCTCGAGCTTGAAGTCGAGTTCAAAGAAATGGCGTTTGACAACATGTTGACAAGCGTTCAAAACGGACAAATCGACGTCGCGGCGAATGATATTTCGGTCACCGAAGATCGCAAGGAAAAGTTTGCTTTCTCGAAACCGTATAAGTACACATACGGAACAGCCATCGTTCGCAAGAGCGACCTTTCAGGCATTGAATCGCTTGAAGACTTGAAAGGGAAAAAAGCCGCTGGCGAGGCGACGACCGTCTTCATGGATGTGGCACGTCAATACGGAGCTGAAGAAGTCATCTATGACAACGCGACGAACGACCAGTACTTGCGTGATGTCTCGACAGGACGTACCGATGTCATCTTGAACGATTACTATCTTCAAACGCTTGCTCTCGCCTTCTTCCCAGAGTTTGATATCACGATTCACCCTGATATCGCCTATAACCCGCAAGAAGTCGCATTCTTGATGGATAACGAAAACGACGAGCTTCAAGAAAATATCGACCGTGTATTAGAAGAGATGCTCGAGGACGGTACAGTCAAAGAGTTGTCAGAGCAATTCTACAACGGGGCGGACGTCTCGGTTGAACCTGATGTGGACGCGACAATCGTCGAGACGAAGTAAGGAAATGATATGACGTTCTCAGACATCAAATGGGACGCCATCTTTGACGTAGACCTAGCCATCGAGTCGTTCCCTTATCTGTTAGGCGGATTACCGAACACGCTTTGGATTTCCTTTACGAGCATGTTTTTCGGTCTTGTGCTTGGTCTGATATTGGCGCTTGGGAAGTTGTCTCCGACGCGACTCTTTCGCTATCCATCGACATTTTATATCTCGTTCATGCGTGGTGTGCCTATTCTGATCATCTTGTTCATCCTCTATTCGGGATTCCCGTTCATCGGTATCGAGTTTGCCGCATTGACTGCAGCCATTCTCGGGTTTAGTTTGAACTCTGCCGCCTATATCGCCGAGATTATCCGCTCGTCAATCCGTGCGGTTGATGACGGACAGGTAGAAGCGGCCCGTTCGCTTGGGATGGGGAAATGGTTGACGCTCAAAGGTGTCGTCCTACCTCAGGCGACACGGATCGCCCTTCCCCCGCTCTCGAACGTCTTTCTCGATTTGATCAAAGCGAGTTCTCTTGCGGCGATGATCACTGTCCCGGAGATCTTCAATAAAGCAAAAATCGTCGGGGGTCGTGAGTTTGATTATATGACGGTCTATATCGTCGTGGCATTGATTTACTGGGCGATTTGTACGTTCATGTCGTTTTTCCAAGAATGGCTCGAACGTCATTTCGAACGATATTTAGATTCTCCAAAACGATGACTGACTGGCGCATGCCGGTCGGTCTTTTTTAGATTATCGTCGGATTTTAAGCACACCTCAATCGTCGATTATGCTATGATTTTCTTAATTATCAGAAAAATATAGGGGGATTTTGAATGGTGCATCCATGGGTTTCACATTTAAATGATCAAGTCATCGGGCAATCAAAAGCAATCAAGCTTGCCTCGATCGCATTATTATCAGGAGGACACGTGTTACTGGAAGACCGTCCAGGAACAGGGAAAACGACTCTCGCCCGAAGTCTCGCGAGTTCCGTATCGGCGACGTTTCAGCGTGTTCAATGTACGCCGGACACTTTACCGAGTGACATTTTAGGAATGGAATTGTTCAATCCGACGACGGGGGCGTTCGAACGTCGGACGGGGCCGATTTTTACGTCAATCTTACTCGTCGATGAGATCAACCGGACGACACCGCGTACGCAATCGGCCTTGCTTGAGGCGATGCAAGAACGTCAAGTGACGCTCGGGGAAGTGTCACTTCAGTTACCGGAACCGTTCTTTATGATCGCTACACAAAACCCGTTCGACGGGCAAGGGACATTCCCGCTTCCACAAGCACAATTGGACCGTTTTCTGTTTAAATTGACACTCGCTCCCCTGTCACGGGATTCAGAGCGTCGTTTGATTCGGAACGAGCATTTGTCGACGGAGCCATTTTCGCTTCAACGTGACGAGCTGTTGAAGATGCAACAAGAGGTTCGCGATGTGAAGTTCCATGAGGCGATGGAGGACTATCTCCTCGATTTGATGGAGTCACTCCGTCATCACCGGGATATCGAGGTGGGTCCGAGTCCGCGGGCGACCCTTGCCTATACGATGGCGGCTCGGGCACATGCCTATATGGAAGGACGAGACTTCGTTTCACCAGAAGACATCCGAGCGCTCGCTCTTCCGATTCTAGGACACCGAATCGTCTTGACGGTCGAAGCTTCCTTGAAGACGAAGCCGACGAAGCTCATCAAATCTGTACTCGAGACCATCCCGGTCCCATCAGAGGTGTAAGATGCAGTTAGTCAGCCCACGCTATCTCGAGTCCGGATACATGTGGCTCTTGTTTGTCGTCGGGATCTTCACAGCGCTATACGGGAATGTCTTGATTGCGAGCCTATTGATCGGCTTCAGTCTCTATGCTCTGGTCATGCCTGCTTTCATGTTTCGATTGGCAGAACAAGTGCATGTCGACCTCACCGAGGAGTTAAAACTTTTCCCGAATGACGACGCCGTCTACGTGTTAAAACTCGTATCCACTGCAAAAGTACCACTCGGAGTCGTACGGCTATCCGGGTATTTACATCCAACCGTCGAGTCGGAAGGTCACGCGTTTTGGCGCCAGGAGAACTTTGTCGAGACGAATGCAACCGTCGATTTTACCATCCCGCTCCATGCAAAGAAGCGTGGACCCATCCGTCTTGAGGCAATCGGGATGGAAATTCGTGACCCGTTGCGCATGTTCTCTCTATACAAGGAAGACACCCTTCCCCGAATTGGTTATGTGTTCCCTGAGTTTTCACCGTATCCGATCCCGAAACGGCCACCTACCCTCCCCGGTGAGGAGATGGTCCGACATAGCGCCTATCGTGACCCGGAGACGTTCCAGTCGGTCACTCCATATCACGGGCAACCGATGCGACAGTTGTATTGGTCCGCCTATGCAAAGACAGGGGAACTGCTTGCCCGTACGGAGCAACCGGTCCAAGCGAATGAGTATGTGATCGTCCTCGATTTGTTGACGAAAGACGGACGAGCCCTCACCTATCAGATGGAGCGACTCATCTCACAAGCGGCAGCCCTATGTCGCGATTTTGAGAAAGAGAACGCGAGTTACGGTCTCATCGTCCCGACGCTTACGAAAGATGGGATCACATACGACCTACCGCCTGGAAGCGGCGAGGTGCATTTCCGTAAGATTATGACGACGTTCGCCTGTCTGTCGGAGAGCGATTTTCCATTGGCACGCTCCTTGTTCGAACGAAAAGTCGCCAAGTATAGCGGGAACCAATCGATTTTACGGTTAGGGGGTGACGGTCAATGAGATGGCTATGGTGGGTCTTCGCGGCGTTTTATATCGGTCACGTGTTTCCGCTCCTCTTTTTATTGACGCTTCGTCTCTCTCGGAACACACAGCTCATCGTGCAGACGGTCCTTTCGATCGGTGCCCTGTACTTCTCTTATGAGATGAGCATCTTGCTTTTGGTCTTCACGTACGTGCATGCATTTATCCGAACGTTGGATTGGACGGACCGTTACGCGATGGCGAGTGTCCTGTTCTTAGTGGCCGACTGGTTATTCCCACCGGCGACCCAGCCGCTCGCGATGGTGCTCTTTCCGTTCATCTTTTTGATCTGGCAGCGGAACCTTTACTATCGTCGTGACTATAAGCGCATGGTGACGATGCTTGCTCTCGGGCTAGGAATCGGGTTAGCCGTCTCCCTCATCATCCGTACGATCAAAGAGCTGTTGTTTGGGAATGTCATCGCCTGGATCAGTCCCTTCTTCTTATGGATTGGCAGCTGGTTCGACGGCATCACACTCGATCCGAATGACCGTGTGAACCGCTTCCTCGTGCCAGATAACCCAAACATCGATGCGGAGACAGTGTCACAGGAGACATTACTCCAGTCCGCTTCGAACGAGTCGCTCTTTTTCATCGGTATCTTTGTTGTCACGCTATTGATTGGTGTCGGTTTGTTCTTCTATTTACAGAAGCGAAAAGACATCCAGGAAGACGGGATGATTCCAAAGAGTATTCATCACCCGACGCTCTCAGATAAACGAATCGTCCGCTCCCCACGGCAAATTCAGCTTCTCGAAACGGGACGGAAGCTCGAACAAGTGCAACCGCGTCTCCGTGAAGAAACGGTATCTGACTGGTTACAACGAATCGAGTTCACGAACCATACCTTATACGCTGAATGGTTAGAGGCAGCGGAATATGGAGATAAGGAAGCCCCGAAAGACGTCAATGAGTCATTCGAGCGTCTTGTCACACAATTGAAGAAACGTTAAAAAACATCCGGTGAGGAATTTCCTCTACCGGATGTTTCGCGTTATAGGATCGGGCTGAGCAGGCGTGACACGCTCTCTTTGAAGCGAATCCAACGGGTCCTCGACTCGTATCGTTCGATCGTCAACTTTTCGGCACGAGATTCGTCCCGTTCGAATGCATCGATGACGGACTGTGCAACATCTCGATCGAAGACGAGTGCTGAGATTTCAAAGTTGAGACGGAAGCTTCGCGCATCGATATTCGTGGTCCCGATGGAAGCGACCTCTCCGTCAATTACGAGCGTCTTCGCATGGAGGAATCCTTCTTCGTACGTAAAGACCTCGGCCCCGTAGCGTACGAGTTCCGCCGCATTCGCATAAGTCGCCCAGTAGACAAACATATGGTCCGGCTTATTTGGAATCATCAGCTTGATTTTGGTACCTGCCATGAGAGCAATCCGACAGGCATCAAGGAAGCTCGCATCCGGAATGAAGTATGGTGTCTGAATATAGATACAATCTTTTGACTGTGTGATCATTTTGACGAGCATGTTCTTCAGGTGCTCCGTCGAGGAATTCGGTCCTGAGGTCACGATTTGAACCGGTGAAGCATGATGTGAGATTCCCTCGGTCGGCCAGACAAAGTCGTTTTTCCGTGCTTTCGTTTTCGTCGGGACCGAGCGATTCCAGTCTAAGATGAACCGTTCTAATAATTCTTTCACGGCGTCGCCAGAGATTCGTAAGTGAACGTCACGCCAATAGCCGAAGTGCTCATCTTTACCAAGGTATTCATCCCCGACGTTAAAACCTCCGATATAACCGAGTTCACCGTCGATGATACAGAGTTTTCGGTGATTTCGATTGTTGACGCGGAAATTGATGCCGAGTTTGGACGGGAAGAACGATTTGACTTCTCCTCCGTGAGCGAGTAGATCCTTAAAGTGTTTATGTCTTAATCCTCTCGATCCGACAGCATCATAAAGGAGACGAATGCGCACCCCTTGTTTCGCCTTCTCCGTTAACAGACGAATGAGCGACTGACCGAGCGGGTCGTTTTGGATGATGTAATATTGAATATTGACTTCTTTCGTCGCGCGCTCGATGTCTTGAAACATCTGCTCAAATTTTTCCGTTCCGTCGTGCAGGACGGTGATATCGTTATGAAATGACATCAGTGCATTCGTCGACACGAGGTTCAGACGAGCAAGCCGACGATATTTCAAAAGAATCGGATGATTGAACGGGGCGAGCGAACGGTCAAGTTGATCGAGTTGTTCTTCGACGTGGTGGTGATACGCTTCGCGTTTCTCTTCTTCCACTTCATAAAAGTTTTGAGATTTGATCAATCGGCCGAAGAAGATGTACACGAAGAAGCCGATAAGTGGTAAGAAGAAGAGAACGAGCAGCCATGCCCACGTCGTACCGATATCCCGCCTCTCAAAAAAGATGATGGTGACAGCGAACGTGAGGTTAAGTAATAAGATGAGCCATGTCATGATGACGATGATGAGTCCGATTGTTACTTCCATCGTATCCCTCCCTTTCCTTCAATTCTTACCCGAAATCGGGCAATCTTAGCAGATGTTTTTCATGATGTGGGTATACATATATGAAGAAGTAATGGAATGGAGGATATTTATGGAAGACATGATGATCGGATTCAGCTTGCTTGTCCTCATCGGCGCACTTTCACAGTTGATTGCATGGCGTTTTGACTTCCCGGCCATCTTGATCATGACGGTTGCGGGTATCCTGGTTGGTCCGATTTTCGGATGGTTAGATCCAGACTCGATATTGGGTGATTTATATAGCCCACTCATCTCGATCGCCGTGGCGCTTATCTTATTTGAAGGTAGTCTCAGTCTCGAGTTTAAAGAGATTGATGATTTAAGAAAGCCAATTTTTCGTCTCGTTACCGTCGGTGTCTTCATTTCGTTTATCCTGACCTCCATCTTATTGATTTGGATTGGAGAGTTTCATTGGTTACCGGCTTTCACACTGGGTGCCATCTTCGTCGTGACGGGACCGACCGTGATCATCCCGTTATTACGTCAAGCAAACTTATCGGTTCGACCTTCGAAAGTGTTGAAGTGGGAAGGGATTATTGTCGATCCACTCGGTGCATTGATGGGTCTCTTCGTCGTACGGATTGGCTTCATCTTTTATCAAAATGACGGACTCGCGAGCCATCTACCGTTCTTTTGGTCCTGTATCGTCGCCGTCGCTTTCGGGATTGCCGTCGGACATTTACTCATCCGCTTGTTCGGAAATGAGAAAGTCCCAGAATATTTACGGACGACGTTGACGTTCTCCGGAGTCCTTCTTGTCTACTCCATCAGTGAATGGGTCATGCATGAAGTCGGACTGTTGGCCGTGACGGCGATGGGGTTGACAATGGCGAACTCTAAACATGGACATCTCTACATTTTGAAACAGCTCCGCGAATTCAAAGAGAACATCTCCATTTTGCTCGTTTCGACGGTATTCATTATCCTAACCGCCAGTTTGACCCGCGACAGTTTACTTGCCATCTTCGACTGGCCGCTTCTCTTGTCGATTCTAGCAATTTTGTTTATCGTCCGCCCCGTCTCGGTGCAAACCTCCTTACTCGGCTCCCCTTTGACGACGAAAGAGCGGGCGCTCATCAGTTGGATTGCCCCACGTGGGATCGTCGCCATGACGGTGACAGCATTTTTTGCACAAGAAATCACTGAACTGGGGATTGAAGACGCAGAACGGATGCTCCCGACCACGCTCGGTCTCGTCGTTATCTCGGTCGCCTTGCATGGATTGACGATTAAGCCGCTCGCTAAACGTTTAGGTTTGACGAAAGTGAAGAATCCTTGGGAAAAGGGCTAGGCACAAAAAAGACACCGCCCGATGGCAGTGTCTTTGATGAGCTTGAATTAGTTCAAGACTTTGATTGTGATTGACTTGCGACCGAAGTTGAGCGCTTCGCCTTGCATGGATTGACGATTAAGCCGCTCGCTAAACGTTTAGGTTTGACGAAAGTGAAGAATCCTTGGGAAAAGGGCTAGGCACAAAAAAGACACCGCCCGATGGCAGTGTCTTTGATGAGCTTGAATTAGTTCAAGACTTTGATTGTGATTGACTTGCGACCGAAGTTGAGCGCTTGCTCTTGTGTCGGCATCAAGATATCAATTTTGTTACCTTTGATGGCACCACCAGTGTCTCCTGCGATTGCTTCTCCGTATCCTTCAACCCATACTTTAGAGCCGAGCGGAATGACAGAAGGGTCGACCGCGATGACTTTTTGGTTAGGGTTCGAACGAACGTCGATACCTGTCGCTGTAATACCAGAACATCCAGCACAGTATGGTGTATAAGCTGTTGCTTCAACAGTCATTGTCTTACCTGAAGCCGGAGCTTGGGTTTGCGTTGTAGACGATGCTGTTTTTGTTACTGGTGCTGATGTTGATGTCTTCGGTGCTGATGTTTTCGCATCATTCGCTACCGATGCAGCTGCTGCACCTTTCACGGCGAACTCTTGTCCTGGGAAAATAAGATCTGAATCAAGACCGTTCCAAGTCATCAATTGATTAACAGAGATCCCGTGGTTCAATGCGATACGATAAAGTGTATCACCTGATTTAACTGTATACGTTTTAGATGCAGTAGAAGCTTTTGCTTCTGCCTTTCCAAGTTTCAAGACTTGGTTCGGGTAAATCATATTTGAGTTTAAGCCGTTCGCTTGTTTAATGTCGTTTACAGAGACGTTGTTGTTCACGGCGATACGATAGAGTGTATCTCCAGACTGAACTGTGTGTGTTGATGCTGCCGAAGCTGGAGCAGCGACTCCTAAACTAAGGCCAGCGAGTGCCGTTAGTGTCAATAGTGGTTTTTTCATAAGAATATTCCTCCCTTTTCTAACGCCCCCTTACTGTAACACCTCTATATTTCACAGCGATTACAGGACGATATGAGAGTCATATCAGTTCATTTACAGAACAATTCATGGGGATGAGAGGATTCAGAAAATTGTTTTAATCCATGAAAACGGCTTTGTAGAGCCGTTTTAAGATATAATAAAGAGAGAAATAAGGAGGTTTTGGTCTTTGGAACTATTACTGCTATATTACATTGTGACTAATTTACTAGCGTTTGTGTCATTTTTTGTCGATAAACGACGGTCTCGCGTCGGAGCTTGGCGCATTTCGGAGCGTACGTTATTGACGATGGCATGGATTGGTGGGGCATTCGGTGCTTATTTGGCAATGCGCATCTTCCGACATAAGACATTGAAGCCTAAATTCCGGATTGGGGTACCTGTTGCCATTCTCGTCCACGCGGCTTTTACAGGGTGGCTCATCTTTTAAGCATTATATAGAAGAAACACAACCATGATTAAGATTACGGGGATGAGGAAAATGTTGAAATCGTCCCTGTTTTTGGAGAAATCAAAGTATTTTAACCGTTAAAAACGAAACGAAATATCGGAAAATTACCGAACTGAGGAGAGCATCACTTTGAAGAGGACGATACTGACAAGTCAAGGGGCTTCCACATTTACCATCACGAATCAGTTCACGATACTATTGATTGAATCAGGGATTGTCGATATTCGGGTGAACGGGGAGAATATAAAACTTGCTTCAAAAGAAAGCATCCTGTTGGCATCTGGACAAAGCTATGTCGTACAACGGATGGAAGAGACTTCGCAAATCGTCAAACTTGAATTTGATCCATATGAGCTGTTCCACCCTAGATTGTCCGAAGAATATGTAACGCCATATCTTGCAGGCGACAAGTCCATACATATCTTAAAGAGAGAACGAACACACCGCTCCATCGTTCATACGATTGAACAAGTCGTTAACCATTTGCAGGTAGACGGACCGCTTAAACGGATGGATGCGACACTGCAATGTGCGGTGATCTGGCGTTATTGGATTCAGCAAGATGGCCAGGGAATGAATAACGAGAAAAAACTAGAGAGTCTTCGAAACATGCTAGCATATATTCATTTACAGCTTGAAGATAAACTATCGTTAGCACAAATCGCGACTGCGGGTAATGTAAGTCGCAGTGAATGTTGTCGGCTGTTTACAACGTTCGGGAACACCTCCCCGCTTGCGTATGTTCAAGTTAAACGAATGGACCGGGCCGTAGTCCTATTAAAGGATTCGACTGAATCGGTTGCTGACATCGCCAATCGCCTCAGCTACTCAAGTGTCAGTCACTTCGTCCAGACATTTAAAGCACATCATACGATCACCCCGCTCGCCTATCGAAAAAAATACCAAACGAAAAGAGCCGAATGATTTCGGCTCTTTTCGTTTATCTTGCCGTCCAACCGCCATCCGCTTTCAGTACATCTCCATTTACAAAACTTGAATCGTCCGATGCTAAAAAGAGCGCGACGTTCGCGATTTGTTCGGGTTCACCCATCGGTGCTTCCCCCGCACCTTGGATGGCACGCATCCCGAGTTCGCTCGGAGCGGTGATGGTCGAACCGATATTCGTGTTGACACCACCCGGCGCGATGGCATTTGCGCGAATCTTACCGAGTGTCCCATGGGTCGCTGCGATATTTTTCGTCAACCCGATCAAGGCGTGTTTCGATGCCACATACGCTGCGCCACCGCGAGTACCGAACAATCCTCCGACAGACGCATTGTTGATGATGACCCCGCCACTATCTTGTTTCTCCATTACTTGAATGGCGGCACGGGCTAATTTCATCGGTCCGGTCAAATTGACAGCAAGGACCCGGTCCCATAGTTCATCCGTCACTTCCCCCACCGTCATAAAGTTGTCCATGATGCCCGCATTATTGACGAGAATGTCGACCGACCCGAACGTTTCCTTTGCCGTATCGACGAGACGGTCGATATCCGTTTGATTCGTCACGTTACCAGCGATACCGACGACATCCCCGCCTCCTGTCTTAATCTCTTCGACCACCGCCTGCACAGAATCTTCATTCATGTCGAATGCGACGACCCGCGCGCCTTCCTTCGCGAAGAGTTTAGCGATGGCCCGCCCCATACCAGAGCCGGCCCCGGTGACGATTGCTGTTTTCCCCGAAAGTTTCATCCATCATTCCTCCTTTAAACATAAGAGCATATATGATGCGTGATGATAGAAAGCTACCTATCACTATGTTATACCCTCATTTGTTCACGAACATCGTGAGAAAGATGGCGAAATTTCTTCAATTGATTTCCAATCATCTTTATACTTATATGGAAACCACTATTAATAGAGGAGAGATGATGTGCGACAATTCAAGGCAACCATCCACGGTGAAGGCGACCCTATCCTATTTCTTCCCGGTGGCGGATTTACCGGGTCTCAAGGACAACAGTTTGTCGAAGTCTTACATAAACAATTTGAAATCCATCTGTTAGATTTACCTGGTTTTGGTGAGAGTGAAGGACTACATACATATGCGACCTCCAAAGTACTCGCGGATTGGATCGAAGCGTATCGAACTTCACGACAATTGGAGTCCATTCGGTTGATCGGACATTCGATGGGCGGGGCCATCGCGCTTGCTTACGCGGTCCATTACCCAGACCAGGTCAGACGGTTGATTCTCCTCGACCAAGGTCATAAACCGAATGCCATGATTCCTTTTCGTGAATATGGCATATTCGGATTCGCTTTCCCCCTTTTGCGACTGCTTTATCACAGTTCACCTATGCGCCTCATGAACTGTATTGAAACTCGCATGAACAAAAGTGATTCCGTATTTTCCGAGGAACGGTTCCAATTGTTCTGTCGACGGATCGGAGTAGAATCAACACCGATGATTCGAACAGCTTTCGAACAGCCCGCTCGTCTGTCGACCGGTGGCCTACATTTACTGTTCGGATACGACGGACTGGACTTTAAGGATTTGCTTCGACGGGTCAAAGTGCCGACGCAACTCTATTATGCGGACTTCACAGGTATTGATTTGAATGAGGCGAAACGGACGCTCCGGCATATCAAACGAGCGGAACGGGAACTTCATCCCTCTGTGCAATTGATTGCCGTCCCAGGCGGGCACTTCGTCCAGTGGAGTCGTCATTTCTCGATGGAATTCGTTGAGCGGTTCTTACGTACAGAAGAAGGCAACGGATAATTCTCCGCTGCCTTCTTCTTTATCATGATATCCAGTTGTGGCGTATAAGCCATTCGTGGAGCTGGTGTTGTAGTTCGGGATGGAGCGGCTCCTTAAGTTGTGCACGATATTGTTTTTTCACGTCCAGAATGCTCATCTCCCCGTCGAAATGTTTCAACATATGGTCCATGTTTCTAATCTTTTGTACCTCGACATGTTCCGCGTGAAGAGCATCGAGCTCGTCAAGATGATGGACGTCCGTTTGAACATCTTGATCTCCGGTCAGTGCAAGTGTCGGTACATTCAACTGAACCAAGCGATCCCGGAGCGACTCATCCGTATACGCAAGGTGCTCACGTAACCATTTGGCAGGGAATTTCATCAGTTGGATTCGCATCGTATCCTGGTCCGTCGCTGTGACACGTTCGAACAGTTTTTGTTGCTTTCCGATGACCGACTTCTCGTTCAAGCTGAGTCGGAGTAGTTTTCCTTTGATTCCTTTCGTACGCTTTACTTCATCGAGTAAGAAGTGCGCCTGTTCCTGCATGCTCGTCTTCAAGGCCACACCGGCACCGGACATCAGGATGAGGGCGGAAACTGACTCGCGTTCAGCAGCGAGCGTCGCGACGATACATCCTTCACTATGACCGAGCAACAATATGTCTTGTGAGACATGGTCAAGCGATTTCAGATAACGGATGATCGTTGCCACGTCGTCCACGAGCCCTGACAGACCGACGGTATTCCGATCTCCCCCACTCTTGCCGATGCCACGTTTGTCAAAACGTAACGTGGCGAACCGTTGCGTCGTCAGCCATTCTGCCAGGTCTTTATACAGATTCGACTTGAATCCTGTCCCATTCCCGTCGCGGTCCAATCCACCGGTCCCCCCGATGAGGACGATAGCAGGAAAGGGCGACTGGCCATCATGTGGAATCGTCATTGTAGCCGCGATGGTTGATTCTCCTTGAATGAATACCTGTTCTTGCTTATACATCATTCATCTCCTCCTTTTACTTCGACCGGCATGAACGCATACGAGAACTTTCGTAACGTGCGTTCTTCGGATGGCTCATGGTCCAACACATCTTCTAATAAGTCATAAAGACCTCTCAAGAATCGGTCACTTTCGGCATCGGATAGGTAGAGCGGGATGCTTCGGAATCCGACTTTGTCTTCTGGGAGGTCAATCGAGTCGCGCTTCAGATAGTTCCCAAAATCCATGAGCAGTGACATCGCAAACGTGTAACAGACCATATACAGTTGTTCTCGGTCTTCCTCCTCGACAATCTTGTTGATACTGGTCAACGGATTGTTTTGAATCGCATACACTTTCTCATACACCCCGCGAACTTTATTTTCGCTCATGACAGATAAAATCTCGTCTTGTACCATTTTGTTGATATGGCGATAGAGGCTCGCTTGAGGAACATCGGGAAGTGCTTTTGCTAAGTCTCCGGTCGTGACTCCTTCATTCATCAGAACGTGTTGAAAGATTTTCATGCGAATCGGGTTCAATAAACTTTTTAAAACGTCTTGATTCATCGATTCCACCTCAATGTTGTCATATTTGATAATGTTATTATTTATGATAATATCATGTGGTCGAATCGTTGTCTATGTCCATACAAAAAGCCGCCCTCGTATGGCGGCTGATTCGATGCATGATTTATGATCACCGTTCACAGGCGATTCCGTCTTTGTCGCGGTCTTTTGATTGATTCGCGTCATATAAGGCTTTATTGACATAAGGTTTATAACGCGTCTTTCCACCTTTGTTTTTGGTCGTCTTCGATTTGGCCACGCCCCCTTTATACACTTTGTTCATCTCCGTGCAGTTTTTGAAGCGTTTCGCAGCAGCATCGACCGACTCTGTCGGTGTTACCGTTAATCCAATCATTAGAATGAACGTCGATAGTGCCAGTGAGACTTTTTTCATCAAACCCCTCCTCTTACAAGTTATATCGGGTGAATTTGTGTGATATTTATCATTGAATGAGTGGATGAAAAAATTCTTTTTTAACACTGATGAAGTTCGAAACAGATACTTGTTGTTAGTTTTTCTCTACGACACGTCGCACGATAGAGAAGAACACTTGGTTCGGCAGATAACGCTTCAGCGCGATCAACAGTCCTGCCTGTTTACCCGATGGATAGCGGAGACGCTTCTTCCGGTCGATCGCTGCACGCCAAATCGTCTCGGCGACGACCTCCGGGCCTTCAGCGTTCGCACCAGCGGCATTCGTGTTATGGAGCGCGACTTCCGTATAGTTATCATATACGTCGAGCGGTTGGTCACGGACGAGTTCCTGGGAACGACCATAAAAGTCTGTCTTGATTGGTCCTGGTTCAATCAATTTCATGTCGATATTAAACGGTGCCAGTTCAAACTGAAGCGATTCGATGAACCCTTCGATCGCCCATTTTGAACTATGATACAGACTATAGATTGGGAATGTGATTTGACCACCGACCGAAGACACGGTCACAATACATCCGCTCCGCTGTTTGCGGAAATACGGAAGAGATGCTCGGATCACGTTCATGACCCCGAAGACGTTCGTATCAAACTGACGCTGAATCTGTTCAGAAGAGGCTTCTTCAAAAATCCCGACCGCTCCGTACCCGGCATTATTCAATAACACATCGATTGTGCCGTGATCCGAGACGATTTGCTCGAAGGCGTCAAGAATGCTCGATTCGTTCGTCACATCTAGCTGATAGAGCGAGACTCCTTTTAGGTTGGACAGTTCTTGATGTTCTTCAGGACTTCGCATCGTCGCGGCGACATGCCAGCCTCGTTTGCTGAACAGTTCGACGGTCGCTCGACCAATCCCGCTTGACGCTCCTGTGATGACAATGGTTTGTTTCTGATTCATATTCATTCTCCTTTTAACGTTTATATGTTTAAACTTTTAAACTAATTAGTGAAAAAGAAGCCTTTCTCTTTGTTTCCAAAAAGAAAGGTCATAAGATACATTCATCTTCAATTGCACGTGTCAGTGCTTTGAGCAGTCCGACCGCATCCTCGAGGGTCAAGAAGTAAAAGTTCTCTGTCCCGATTTTCTCGGAAGAGACGATCCCTGCTTGCCGCAACAGTTTGAGGTGATGCGAAATGGCCGGTCTAGACAACTCGATCTTTTCATCAATCTGATTGACGTTCAAGCGCTCATGTCTGGCGATCTCGACGATGATACGTTGACGATTGACGTCGGCTAATACTTGAAACAATGGGATTGCATCTTCAAATAAAGATAGCGACGCCTCGGGTGTTGTATCTGGTTGTTTCATATTCATCACTCCGTTTAAAAGTTTAAACGTTTAATCATGTATTCAGAATACTAGGTGATTCGCCTTCTGTCAACGAAGTTGTTCATAGACTTCCCGAAGAATACTTGAAATCATATGTCTAGAGTCATAATCCCGCTTGGAGATTTGGACGAGCGGCGACGGGTCAGGGAAAAGGTGAGCGTTGATATCGTCAATCGTATAGCCCGCAGCGGTTTTGGTTAACACGTCATCGGTCAAACGTTCTAGATAATCGAGCTTTTTGGTTAATTGCTCCCTTCCCTGTTCGAGACGCCCGGCATGCTGGCAGTACACTTCCTCAAAATCGAGGGACAGGACACGCTTGAGCGAACGGATCTGTTCAGGGACTGACTCCTCTGGAATCATAACCTTTGGATACGGATGAACGAACAAATCACCTGAAAACAGTCGACCGTTCTCCTCGTCATATAAGACGACGTGATTCGGTTCATGACCGGGTGTATGAATCACCTGATAGGTATGATGTTCTGATGTGATCTGATTGTCGTGATAGGCGATCGGCCGGAACGGTTCCGGGTCACCGGAGAAGCGTGCCCGATAAGCGGGGATATCTAGCCCCGTTATGCACATGTCTCTGGCAGATTCATGTATGTAGATTGGCACGCGATACGTTTGTTCGAGCCATGCGGCCGTCCCGATGTGGTCTTCATGTGGGTGTGTGATGCTAACGAGGTCAATCGGAACCGACTCATAAAAGGATTGGAGAGCGGGGAGCATCGTACGCGTCCCGGTATCGATGATCATCCCATCGAGATAATACACATACATCGACATCTCGAATGGACCGTTCTTTACTTTGGCGCAAACTGCGGTCACTGGTCCATGTTGCTTCACTTGCATCATTCTTCCCTCCTTACTCTCAATTTTCTTTATTATAGCGAAAAAGGGCAAAGACCTGCATACATTTCACAGTTCTTTGCCCCCTGTTTCAATTACAGTTCTTCCCCATTCGTTGCGATGACCCGTTTATACCAGTCGAACGAGTCTTTCTTCATCCGCTCCATCGACCCGTTCCCTTCATTGTCACGGTCCACGTAAATCATCCCGTACCGTTTCTTCATCTCTCCCGTCGTGAATGAGACGATGTCGATGATGCCCCAAGGCGTGTACCCGATCAAGTCGACCCCGTCATAGAGGACGGCGTGCTTCAATTGTTCGATATGTGCCTTCAAATAATCGATTCGGGCCGCGTCATGAATCTTCCCGTCGACAATCTCATCGACGGCACCGAATCCGTTTTCCACGATGAAGAGTGGAATTTGATAGCGGTCATACAGACGATTGAGCACATAACGGAGACCGACCGGATCGATGGCCCAGCCCCAGTCACTCGACTGGATGTACGGGTTCTCAACGCCGTTCGGCAGACCACCGTTCACGATATCCCCACGATTGTCCGCGACGACGTCACTTTTGACGGTCGTCGACATATAGTAGCTGAAGCCGAGATAATCGACCTTTCCGTTCTGGAGGATTTCTTCGTCTCCTTCAAGGATCGGGATGTTGTACCCTTCGCGCTCGAACTCGTTCAACGCGTAATTCGGATAGAATCCACGTACTTGTACGTCCGGGAAGAAATAGCGTTGGCGCATCATCTCTTCGGCCAACATAACGTCGTCTGGGTTCGATGAATATGGATAGATCGGAACGTGAGAGACCATGGCCCCAATCTCAAAGTCCGGATTGATGGCTTTCCCTTTGGCGACGGCGAGGGCGCTCGCAATCAGTTCATGGTGTCCCGTCTGATACATGACTTCACGCGCGTTCTCCCCTTCTTCTAGAAGTACACCCGAATTCGTCCATAAGAAAAGCGGGTTGTTGACGTCCATCTTGTTGTTGATCTCGTTAAACGTCATCCAATACTTGACCTTGTCTTTGTAACGGTCGAAGCAGACCTCTGCAAAACGGACGAAATGCTCGACGACTTCACGATTTCGGAAGCCACCATATTCCCGGGCAAGATGGAGCGGCATCTCGAAATGCGAGAGTGTGATGATCGGTTCGATGTCATGTTTGAGTAACTCATCGAACAAATCATCATAAAATTGAAGACCCGCCTCGTTCGGTTCTGCATCATCACCGTTCGGGAAGATGCGACTCCATCCGATTGAGGTGCGTAGACACTTCAAGCCCATCTCGGCAAAAAGCGCCACATCTTCTTTATAACGATGATAGAAATCAATCGCCTCATGGTTTGGGTAGAATTCGTTCGGCTCAACCTTGTCCGTGATCCGACGAGCGACACCGTGTGCGCCTACTGTCAAGACGTCGACGACGCTCGGTCCTTTTCCGTCAGCGTCCCAACCACCTTCGAATTGATGGGCGGCGAGTGCGCCTCCCCATAGAAAATCTTTCGGTAACGTCTTCATCCTCTATTCCTCCTTCTGATGAATCATACACGTCAAGTATAATTGTACCGGTACAATTTAACAAGGTTGATACAATGAAACAATCTTGTTTTTTCATGATATAATACAAGAAGTGACGAAAAAGTGAGGAATGACCATGTTAAAATACCAACAAATCGCGAATGAAATAGAACAATACATTCATGAACAGAATTTAAAACAAGGTGATAAGCTACCTGTCCTTGAGCAGATGATGAGTCAATATGCCGTGAGTAAGAGTACGATCACGAAAGCGTTGGAACTGCTCGAACGAAAAGGCATCATCTTTCAACTCCGTGGTAGCGGCATTTTCGTCAGACGCCATAATCGTCCCGGTTATATGAGTCTCTTTTCCACTCAAGGATTCAAGAGTAACCTTGGAGATCATATCTTGACCTCTGATGTACTCGACGTGTCTGTTATGAAACCAGATGCGTTGGTGGCCGAAAATCTCGGGATTGACGTAACAGACGATGTATACCGTGTCGAACGGGTAAGGTATGTGGACGGGGAAGTACTTTGTCATGAAGAATCGTATTACGTAAAAGCCATCGTCCCTTACTTGAATCGAGAGATTGTGGCCGACTCCATTTTCGATTACGTCCAAAGTGCGCTCGGTGTCACGATTGGTTTTTCTGACATGTACTTACAGGTAGGTCGATTGACGGATGTGGAAGCAGGCCACCTCGGATTGCATGAGCATGATCCAACGCTCCGCATTGAGACGATCTTCCATCTTTCGAATGGAAAACCGTTCGACTACTCACGCATCACGTATCATTACGAGCACTCGCAGTTCGTCGTCCAAGCGAACGGCCCCTATATGTAAAGAATCCCCTCATGCGCGCATGAGGGGATGTTCGTTAGACAAGTTCTTTTCGGTTCAAGTCGAATAACTCGCGATCAGTCTCATATAGGAGTTCGTCAAACCGTTCGGTTCCGTGTTCTTCGATGAACAGCTCTTCTGAAGGGTAAATCGGTACAAACCAGACGACTAGGACGCTCTGCTCCTCGTTCTCATATGTGATGAACGACTCATCTGAGTAAAAAGGAGCGGTCACATAGACCGAAGAAAATGAATATTGTTTAAGCACTTCCTCTGGCAGTTCGTAGAGTTCGCCCAACTCGAACGCCTGGTGCGTTCCTAGCGCATAATCGGTCAGCTGCCACATCAATTCAACAAACTCCTCTTTGGCATGCTGTTGATTGAATCGGAACAGCAACTCCTGGTGAGCGGTTGAACCATTTTCGAATTGAAGTGCATGCCAATGCAGTCCTAATGTCGAAATACTCGTGATTTTAGAGGACTCTTCTTCAAGTTCGATGATTTGGACATCATCTTCTAGCAAGTAAGGGATATCAAACCCGCTGATGAACGTGCCACAATGTTTTTCTAGATGTTCTAAATAGCTCATGTTCCATCCCTGCTTTCTCATAACTGGCGTACTTTTTGCTTCGGGTTTTGAGTTTGATGGACTCAATCGATTGACGCAAACTCACTTGTTCTTTAGTTGGGTCATTCAAAACACTTTGATGTCTCCATTCACGTGATCCAAGAAATAATACGTGTCATGGGCATCGTGGGCGAAAACGAAGTTTCCCAAGATGTTTGGATGAAATTCACCAGTGAACCATTCGATTGTCTGATTGTTTGTCGGAAAGAAAAGGGACTGCCACACATTTTTCGCTTTCGGAATTTGAAGCTTGGGCAACAGTTCGTTTTCAATCAATGCCTTCCAATCTGCATCATGCAACATGAAACGATATACGTTTTCACGAGGACCGAACGTTCCATCTAAACAAAATGATACCTCGATTGGAAACGCACCTGTCGTCACATATTCAAAAAATACCTCGAAATTGGCTATTCCCTTTGTTCCGACACGACTCACTTGCTTTCCTTGAAGCGTCAAACCGTCCTCATAATAACTCAGAATCCAATCTGTCTCTCCTTGTAGGACGATGATTTCATTCGAAGAGAGTGTCAATTCCGATTCTAATGACTCACGATTCTTGATGGTTTTGGTCGTCACATGCTCTTCTTGACGTTCAAAAGAGAAGCGATGTTTTCTCGTACCCTTCGCAGTTCGTTTACGTACAAGGCGCAATGGAAAGTCCTCATCTTTCAGATGTCGAAAAATCAATCGGTTTGCTTCTCCTTCTCTCAGTGCATGACTCGGAATGATCACCATTTCTAGTAGTTCATGTTGATTGTATAAGTCTTTTGACATCATGCTGTTTTTCGTCTTTTAAGGAACCAATATCCGAATGGCAACATCGCTAACACTGCAAAACCAATCAATCGGTTGGTATTCGATGTTGGATTATTTGATTTTGCTTCATCCGAATAGTCCCCCGCTCCATCCATCATCCCTTCTTCGACATTCCCTTCAATACTTTCATGCGCTTCGATCAATAAGGCTTGGAAGTCCTTTGTGGAAATTGCATCCCCACTGATTATCTGTTTTGAGTAGGATGTCAATGCCACCAACATGTCCCCATCATAATCAAACCATGCCGACCTTTCTGTGTATTTCACGAGATGTCCTTGTACGTCCATCAACGCTTTCGGAGTTTCTTTGTCTGAACCGAACGTTGAAAACGCATATGTACCCGCTGATTGTTCATACGTTCCGATCACGTTGACCGGTTCATCATCTTGAAAAACGGTCGCCACAAATTCTTTTGTTGGGACGAACGTACATGTTTCCCCCGTTTTGTAGCAAGAGGATGACGGGATATACGTCTCCAACAACGGACCGAACGTGATGTTCTCACTGTCCGTCATATGATAATTAGTCGGATCATCCTCCTGAATATGATCCATCACAATGTCATAGAAATATGCATCTGCAAAATGTTCCGGCGAAGATTCAGTCATCTCGGCTGATACGGTCGTCGTGCTTGCAAGCAGTCCGACACAACCTATGAGTAAGCTCGTCATTCGTTGCATGTGTTTCTCCTTTCATCACCCTGAAGATTTCAGCAGCATCGCATGACTGATGTGAATCAATTCGGCGTGCGGCTGTTTGTGACGACTGACATATGAAGTGAAACGTGATGACGCAACAAATGCGTTCGATTCATGAATCATCGCCAGTCGGACGAGAATGAGCCGTAATTGTTTTCTTCCTTCTCCCAGTGTAACACGGTCGACTTGATTGTTTTTGTCGAGTCGGTTGATTAACAGCTCCACTTTACAGTCTTTTTTGATCAAGTAAGAAACCAAATAGGCCGTCTGTTGAATCAAGTCTTCATATTGCGCATGTAGCCCGTTCCCGAGCGGACCGCTCAAATCAAGGGAAATCGTGAACGTGTCGAGATTTTGTCGTTCGAACACTTTTGCCTGTACATGACCGACCTTTGAAGTGGCGACCCAGTCAATCTGTTTAGCCGGTTCCTTCTCATATCGTTTTGCACTTTGAATCATCAACGGATCGTTCAACGGGGAGTGCTTGACGATACGGTCATCCATCCGAATCATGCGAGATTCGGTGATTGGTGACTTCGTGATGGTAGGTAACACAATCCATGAGGGTATATCCATCTCCTCATCCGTGAAAAAAAGAGTACCTAAATAAAACGGTAACGTGACACGCATCACACACGTATGAATCGAAGCAGGTCCACGCTTCACAGCCGAGACGCTCACAAGATGTATGTCCTTTTCGATCCTTGTGTCGTATGCCTGTGACCCGTCCTCGAATACCATCCGTTCATTACCCTCTAGTCGAATCAATAGCGGAACACCAAGGGCAATGATTCGCTCATACCCATCGATACGGACGATACATGATGTCTCATCATCGATGAACAAGAGATCTTCTTTCTGCCGGATGGAAAATGAGACTTCGTTTGAAAGTGTTCGAATGATTCGTTTCCGGATGAACATGACGATTAATAATGCTCCGCATACATAAGCGATGGGCCATACATAAGGCATCCACATGGTGAGGAGACCGAGACTGACATAAGCCGGCCAGAGTTGGTCCTGAAGGATGGACGGTGTACTGATTTCGACCTGTCGCATCGTTACACCTTTTCGACGGGGACAGTTACAGACTCGAGTACGTCCGTTAGCACTTGGCGCTTCGTCGATTTGATATCACCTTCAAGGGTGAGGGTCAATCGATGCGAGAGAACGTGTGGCGCAACGGCTTGGACGTCTTCAGGCGTGACGAATTGACGGTCGTTCAAGTACGCATAAGCTTGTGAGGCTTTGACGAGCGCAAGCGTCGCCCGTGGGCTCGCCCCGACTTCGACTAACGGATGTTGCCTCGTCTCTTGGATGAGTGCGAGCAAATAAGTGACGACATCTTCATGAATCCGCACGCTCTCGACATTTTCTTGTGCTTCTAAGAAAGCGGCATTCGTCATCAAGGCGTGTACCACATGTCTCGTCTTTGAAATCGTCTGCAGAATCAAGTTCCACTCTTCATCTGCCCCTGGATATCCGACTTGAAGGGACATGAGGAAGCGGTCGAGTTGGGCGTCTGGTAGGGCGAACGTTCCCGCCGACTCGATCGGGTTTTGCGTCGCGATGACGAAAAACGGTCTCGGTAGTTGATAGGTGACGCCACCGATGGAAACTTGGCGTTCTTCCATCGCTTCAAGCAAGGCGGATTGCGTTCGGGGAACAGCGCGGTTCACTTCATCGATGAGTAAGATATTTGTGAAGATGGGACCGGTACGGTTCTCGAACGTTTGGGTCTGCATATTAAAGAAGTCTGAACCGATGATGTCGGATGGCAGCAGGTCGGCTGTGAACTGGATTCGAGCGAAGTCTGCCTCAAAACTTTTGGCGATGCTTTTCGCAAGTAACGTCTTCCCCGTCCCAGGCACATCCTCTAGCAAAATATGTCCGTTCGCCAATAGGGCTGTGCAACATAATTTTGTGATTTCTGGTTTACCAAGGTAAATGCGGTCTAATTGATCCAATACGTGTCGGATGGTCATGAGTTCGACTCCTTTTGTGTGCGTAGTAGGTATTCATCAAGTTGCTGGGTGAATGCTCGCTCACGCTGTGGTGAGATGTCCCCTTCGTCATAGCGCGTCTCTAAATAGGTAAGTAGGGATGCATCAAGCTCGATTCGTTTCGCCCAGGTCGACAACGTCTCATACGGACGGCGACGTTTATGTGGAGGTAACGATGCCTCGAATTGAATCAACTGTTGTCGAATAGCCGAGGCTGGTAATGGATTGAGTGCTCGCTTTATCTGCTCCGATAAGTTGTCAGAAGTCACTAGCGAGTGATCCTCGATATCTAACTCTCCCTCCTCGATTTGTTTCTTCGATGGGCGTCGTCTCTTCCAAAGCCACCATCCGAGCAAGATGATTAGTGCGGTAATCATGTATGGGAGGTAGGAGACGTTGTTCGACTCTTCTGATGAGGGGGTTCCGTAAGAAGGTGACTCGTCATTAACCTTCTCTCTTGGAGTTCCACCTTTGTCTTTTGAAATTTCACCTTTAGATCCCATATCGATTCCTCTTACATTGTCGTCAATAGGTGCATTACTCATACACCATCGTTCTACATCAACGACTTCAATCATTCCAAATAGCTTTCGTTTGTCCCTACAGTCCAGTACCCAACTCGTAATCTCGCTTCCTGAGATATCTAATGATTGGTAGTAACGGTATCCAAGTTGACCGGAATAGGAGATGAGCGCGACCAGTAACAAGGAGAAAAGAATTCCTGACACAAAGATCATTTTGGCTTGTTTCATCGGTGTTTCCGCTTATGTATATTCGGTTTGATCGTTTTCATCTGATGTGACGGCTCCCTTCATAGATTCAATCCTTTATTTGGAAATTGGATTATATGGATTATACCATGCACCTTAACGGAATATTCAGTTATTTTTAGACAAAAGAAAAAGCCGTTCATTGAACGAGCTCCCACTATTCTCTATCTTCATCCTCTTCGTCGAACACCTATTCTTCAAATCCATACACGCGAATATCCTGGTCGCTACGAATGTCCCATTGGTTGATAAACGTTTTTACATGTGGGATTGGGCTCCATTTTTGATGGGATGAATCACGCCGCATGAACGTTTGTAGCACCTCTTCATCTTGAAACACGAGAAGCTCAGAGTTCCACAATGTAGGGAGGTCCAGTAACACGACAACTCGCATTCGCTCATCCACACGCCGCTTTGCTAGTCGTTTCGCTTCATAGAGCAGAATATGGATGATTGCCTGTTTGATTTGGGCATTATGTTGAATAGCCAATAAAAAGGTTTGTCCGACCGGAATCTTGGTATTCCAATAACCATTATGAAACTCAGTTGGAAAATCGCAATGATTTTCTTGCATATTACGCTGAAAACGACTTAACTTTCGTTTCAGACCACGCACTTTCCGATGTCTCAATTCAGGATCGACTCGACTTGCTTCATATGCTGTCGGTCATGCTCGATGAATTCTCTGACAATCACATATAGTGAATATGGGACACCTTGATGAGGATCATGTGAGACGCCATTCGCTGTCGTTTCATAAGTCAGTGCTTCTTCACTTAAGGAGTCGAGCATAGTGATGAGTGCTCGTCGACTTTGTAGTGATTCCTTCAACACGACGTCACCCGATAACTTCTCCGCCCTTTTCGTCGCTCGCGCGTTGAACGAGTCAAAGTCAGGAAAGATCATCCCTTCCCCGTTCTTCACCGATGGGATGATGACATTCAACAGATGATTGTCCCAATGGGCGATATGTAAGACGATTTGCTTTATGGACCACTTCTCCGAGTCGATCTGTTTGTTCCACTCAGATTCACTCAGCTTTTCTAACGAATCGAGCCATTCTGTGTACGATGCGAATTCTTGAATGACTTGCATCCAATCCCCTCCCCGTTCCATTCAAATTACTGCGATTATAGCACGAACGAGTCTTTTCAAATCAAAAAACGGCATCGTTCGAGATGAACGATGCCGTGCGTGTCTCTATAACCAGACTGGTAATGAGAAGAAAACTAAGAACAATACGGTCAAGACACCGACGACCGGACTGAGTGACCGGTAGCCCTTTTTGAACAAGACAATCATCGTGTACGCGATGAACCCGAGTCCGATCCCATCGACGATGGAATACGTGAACGGAATCATGATGATGACGAGAATCGCCGGGAAGGCATGTTCCCAGTTATCGAGCGGCAAATGCTTCACGTTTTGGAACATCATCATGCCGATGATAATCAACACCGGTGCGATTGCCGTCACAGGGATGATTGCAAAGAGCGGTAGCAATAAGAGCGATACCACGTACAATCCAGATGTGACGAATGAAGCAATCCCACCTCGTGCCCCGACCGATATGCCGGCAGCCACTTCGACCGTCGAGACGGTCGGGCTTGACCCGAACATGGCCCCGGCCATCGTCGACAGACCTTGTGCAACGAGACCTTTCGGCGCATCCTTTTCTTTGTCGATTGCACGTGTCTGATTCTGGATCAAGCTGATATTTTCAATCAACAAGACGAGCGTCAGTACACCTACCGCGACTAAGAAGAGCGGAGACGCAGATTCCGCGAACGAGATGTTCCCAAACACCGTGCCGAATGACTCGAAGAATGGTGACAATGCGAAGCTTCCCGTCCACTCTAGTGTCCCCATCAAGGCGCTGAGACCGACACCGAAACCGATCGTCCATAGGAAGCTACTCGGCCCCATCTTCAAGAACAACAAGATGGCGACGAAGAGTGATAAAAAGGCCACCTGGACGTTACGCTCTCCGAGGTCACCGATGTGGAGCAATGCCCCGCCCCCACCTGAGACAATTCCAGCCGCCTCAAGACCGATCAAAATGAGGAAGAGGCCGAGACCGACCGTCAATCCGTCATGAATGATTGGTGGAAAGGCATTCGCCAATTTCCTCGCCACTTTGGTGACCGTCAATAGTACGACGAGTACACCTGAGACGAACGAGACGGCGAGCGCGCTTTGCCAGCTCAATCCCATCTGTAAGACGAGCGTGTACGTGAAAAGCGCGTTAATCCCCATTCCCGGTAACAAGAGTAGCGGAAGATTGAAGAACCCCGCAATCAACGTCCCGATGATGCTTGTCAAAATCGCTCCGACGAGCGCCCCCTCGAACGGGAGTCCGGCTTGTGTCAAGATTGCCGCATGCACGGCCGGGATGTATGCTGTCGCCAGAAAGTTCAGCACGCCCCCGTATGTTTCTGTTTTCCATTCTGTTTGTTTTGCCATAGGAATCAATCCTTTATTGGCACCCTCACCCACCCGTGTATACACACGAGATTGATTATATCCTGTCAGACATCTAACAAGCAAGAGCGATTCGACTCAATTCCTTCTTTGGACCCATATATGAGACCGATTCCATCAAAAGATTCATTTTATAAAACAAGAACGTTTGTTCTTATTTTTAACGCCATTTTACGAACGAATCTGTTATAATGAAGGGGCAGGTTAACGCAGCAATAGTGGGGTCAGCCGCCAAGTCCACAATGGAGGAAGGCGGTGGTGCGGATGGAACAACTTTGGACCTGGGTTGGAGATTATGTCATGATCCCAATCCTCGCTCCGATCATCGTTCACTTGGTGATTCACCGAACATCCGATCGTGCAACGTCTGAACGCACAAAAAAATGACCCCCTCGGCGCAATGAGATGGGTCACTTTCTGATTCACTAACCATTGTGGCGGCTGGGACCACTCTTAAAGTGGGAGCCTGTAAGCCAGAGGTCGGTGTGTCCAGCACCGGTCTCTTTCTACTTGCATCATACCATACTTTATCCGCGTTTTCAGTAAGAGAAACATCATTTGATACGAAAATCACAAATAATTCAAACGCTCAGGAAACTTTATCCTGAGCGTTTTTCATTCATTTCGTTATAACGAGAGAACCAGACGAGCATCGCGTCCGCTTCTTCTTTTGGAATGTCGTCAATTGTCTCAACGGATAGGAGTCCTCCTCGAGTCGAGAACTGTACCGTACAAAGTCCGAATCGACGTTGCAAGAGCGATTGTTTCACTTGAATCTGCTCGATCCGTGGTTTGTCCGTCAAGAACGATCGGACGTTGAACGCTCCCGTCCGCAATTGAATGAATTGATCAGTACGGACATATTTTGTCGTGACGTAACTGAGCACACGTCCTCCGATGATAATGGCCCATAAAAGAAGGAGCCACCATGCATAATCTCGGAAGAAATAGAGCACGAGTCCTGATAAGATGAAGCCGAACCAGCTGATTCGCAGGAATTTGATTCCTAACGCCTTTTTCGGAAGTCGATGTAATTCATCCGACCATGTGAAGTGCGTGAAGTGCTCACGGAGTACTCGCATCGCACGGTCACGTCGAACGAACGGAAGAATCGTTGACGATTCGTCCTTTAATTCATCCATCGTCCCTGCTGCGACAAGTTCGACTCCAACGATATGGAACCAGCGACGGATGAACGTCTCTTTGATTCGAATCGCTTGAATCTTCTCATACGGGATCTCTTTCGCACTCCGGTTCAATAATCCTTTTTCGACGCGAATGCGCTCCCCTCTTCGTTCGAGTCGGAAGTTCCCATATTTCAAGAAGTTGATGACCATGCCGATCACGACCGACAGCATCAGCACCCCGATGACGAGAAGACCGATGACGATGATGGACGCATGGACCACATAATCTTCGACCTGGTTGAACGCCCCATCCAAATTGATGAAGTCATCAATCGAAGAGATGATCGTTGAAGCGACCGGGAAGATGGCGAAGACAGAGAGCGACGTGATGGAGGCCAACACGATTTCGCGCGTGGACAAGGCATATAACAGACGGCTAGGTAACGGCTCTACCTGTTCTGTTGTCGCATCTGTCATTTCTGGATTGTCTTCGGTTTGTGCATTCTGTTTCCGATGCCGGACTTGCTCGAGAATCTCTTCCAGTCGTTTCGCTTCAGTCGGAAAGACACCAGCCAGTTTGAATGATGCATCGTCACTGTTGGCATTCGTATCGAACGTCAATTCGACGACACCAAGCAATCGATAGAGGAATGGACTGTTCGAATGAACGCTTTGAATTTTATAGAGTGGAAGCGATTTTTCTTTTTTCAACCAGTTCCCTTCGATCACATAGACAGTCTTTTCATCCAGTGCATATCGGAAGTTTAACCACCCAAAGAACTTCTGGACAATGTCGAGTAATAGGAAGAGTAGGATGCCGACTCGGATGATGATGCCGAAAGTCGATTCCCAGTCGTTGTTAAGCACAAAGAGTAGGACGATTGGAATGGCGAACGACTTGATGACTTCGAGAATACGCAGCACCAAAACGCGACTCGGGAGTCGATGCCATGTTAACGCGGTCTCGGTCATACGACATCCTCCTCTTCAATACGTGCATAGATGGCAATCTGCTCACGGAGTGTTTTCGCGAATGATTCTTCGATCGCATAGACTTCGTGTGAACCGGCCGCTGTTCCGATCGTGATGGTCTGTAACCCGTATTTACGTAGAAGCGGTCCTTGTTCCGCATGAACATATTGGACCTTCGTCATCGGGATGAGTACGTCATGTGTCGTGATGATTCCATGATGAATCCGGATCTCAAGCGGCTGGACATCATACGTGAATCGTTCCTGTTTCCACTTTTGGAACCAGATGAGATCAATCAAGCTATAGACGACATCGATGACAAGTAGCACGATAAAGCCAATCTGTAGCCAAGTCGGCCAGTCGAACCAGTATGATGCGACAACGAGAGCTCCAGTGATGAGGAGACCGATGAGATAAAAAATCGCGCTCGATAATCGAAAGACCGCCCGTGCCTCAATCGGAAGCGTTCCGCTGATTCGTTGTGGTGTGACACCTTCTTCTGGTGTCGGTGTTGTTTCTGACATGGTGAATCCCCCTATCGTTCATATGTATCTGTCTCTATTGTATACGTGTTTCTTCTCGAAAAGTTTCAGGATTCGGTCGGGAATGTACTCAAGCGTGCATATAACTTATCAAACATAGACTGATCCTCTATTTCGAAAGCTTGTTTTAATCGATGGATGGCCGCTAATCCTGTTATTTTCAAATTACCTGTCAGCTTTCCAGTCATCTTTATGGAAGCAAACGCACCTGCGATGATGACTTGATCACATGTATAGGCATATTCATACGTTGACCAATCTTCTGGACCGGAAACATCTCGATCAATCCAACTTTCAATTAAGGCGTAAGCGTATGAAAGATAACAAAGGACTCTATCCTTTCGGAGCACTTCTTCGTACATAACCAATGCATCGGCGCCAGCATCATTCCCGAACGGAGCATATTCTTCCGTACAATCCACAAAGAATCATCGTTGAAACATTCCTGATACTTCGGATGAGAGGTCAGAAAACTCGGTCCAACTTCCGGGTCATCCACATACATATGGTTGTCCCAATCAAAAGGGCATTCAACATATCCTTTTCTCAACTTTTGACGAATAAGTTTTTCTGCTTCTTTCATACATTCCGAATCGGATTCAAAAGATTTTACTTGTACCTTTCCGATTGTCCCGATTTTTCCGTAGTTTACAGCAAATTCATCACCTATAACGATGATGTTCCAATACTTTGTGATGTGTTGAAAAGACTTCTTCATACTCAATGCCCTCTCTTCTATAACAAGATTAACTCTCTTAAAAAACGAGCCGAATGTCGGCCCGTTTCTCAGTCTTCAAAAAACCATTTCTTACGTGGTTCCACTTTTAAGTTATCTCCATGCTTCTTCATTTCCGTCACAAGGTAGCGTTCGAGTTCATTCATTGCCTTGACCCAGTCGGTCATCGTCGCTACGAGCGGCACGACAATGAGGATGAGTTCTTCCTCTTCTTCTCGCATCCTCTCAATCATTAACTTCGCAAAGTCAAAGTTTTCATGAATGAGATCCTCATCCCGGTCGATGAGGTGCTCGTTCTCAAGCTCATAAGCTGAGAACAGACGCTCATGTCGACGCAATAAATGCCGAATGTGGCGATACAACTCATCGCTCAATTGTGGAGGAAGTTGTTCAATCGTATGGAAATCATGATCGAGTTTCTCGATGACATGGAGCGCGGCTCGGTTCGTCTCAATCATCTTGGACTTCAGGACGGCACGACGGAAGATCGGAGTCTTCTTCTCGAGCCAACGATTCGCTTTAATTTCTTCTTCAAAATAGGCATATGTTTGTTTTGAATCACTATGCAACTTCTTCGTCTCAGGCAAGGATTCAAAGGATGAACGACCGCCTTCCGTTTCCGCAAACAATCGTGCGATCCGGACGACCATTTGAAATACCTCAGTCACCTGCTCTTCCAGTTTCCGTTCATATCGAGGTGGGAACAAAAGTGCGTTTACGATTAATGCAACAGTAATCCCCATCATGATGAGTAAGTAACGTTCACCCGCAAACACCCAAACCGGCATGTCCGACTGACTTGCCCCTTCCATGATGAGAATCGTCGTCAAGATGACGGTCCGTGTCGTCGATTCTAAATTTAAAAACAAAAGGATGGAGATGGCGATGATGATGACGAATCCGATAGCGATTGGTGTCGGATTCGGAGTGAGCAACAGAGATCCGACGGAGAGCAGTGCCCCAATCAAGTTCCCTTTCATCTCTTCGATTAAGCGAAGTCCGGTCTGATAAACAGACGGGAGAAGCGCGAGTGACGCAGCGAGTGCCGGGACGACGATCTGTTGGAACTGAAACGCCTCGGCAATCAGTAAAACGATTGCGACCGATAGTCCGGTCTTAATAGTTCGAGCCCCAAATTTCATGTGATGGTGCCTTCCTCTCTTACGCTTGTCATATGTATTTTTTGCCTTCTTCCTCAATTCTAAAACGTACCACATTCTTTTCAAGCAGAATCGAACCATTTCAGGCAGTTTTGTGAACGCTTCCGTGTTATGATGGCGTTGGATATTTCTTTCATATTGATGGGGAGGGGTTTACTTGTCAACAATTGCTTTATTCGGCGGAAGTGGCCGTACAGGGGAACGGATACTTGAGCGTTTATTAAATCAAGGACATAACGTCAAACTCTTAACGAGACATTCGTTGGATTCAAAGGAAGGTGTCAACGAAATCATCGGAGACGCGACGGACCAAGAAGCACTCCTAGAAACGGTACAATCTGCAGACATCGTCATCTCGGCGTTAGGGACGGACAAACAAAACGTATTGTCTACATTCACACCACTCGTGATTGACGTGATGAAACAATTTGATGTAACACGCATCATCACTGTCGGGACCGCCGGCATCTTACAGGCGCATGACAGCGACAACTATCGCTTTGAAACGAAAGAATCGAAGCGTTCGATGACAACCGCAGCAGAGGATCATGCACGGGCTTATGAATTATTACGAGACTCCGGATTGGCGTTCACAGTCATCTGTCCGACTCAACTGATCAATGAGCCATCGAGCGGAGACATCATCGTCTCAAAAGAAGTGTTAGGCACGAAACAATCAGGTCCAATCTCGAGAGACGATGTCGCCGAGTTGGTGCTGGATTGTTTAACGAATGATGAATATGTCGGACATCGTGTCGGCATCACGACGGAATCATAAATTAGGGGATGGGAAACATGCACGAACAACGAGAACAATTGGCACGGCTTGCTTTAACCTTTCAACAAGAGGAGATGACGGACGCAGCACGACTCGCCCGCACCGCCCTACAAAAAGTAACGAATGAAGAAGTTTGGATTGCCGTCTGTGGTCACTTCTCAGCCGGGAAGTCGACATTGCTCAACGACTGGCTAGAAGATGGGTTCCTTCCAACAAGTCCGATTCCGACAAGTGCCAATATCGTCACGTTACGTGGTGGAGAATCAGCGGCAGCCGTCGCAATCAATGATACGGATTGGATTTCATTAGACGCTTCTTCCCTATCAAACATCAGTGACTATTGCAAAGTCGAGGAAATCAAGGAAGTCGAGTATACGATCGATCGGTTCCCATTTGATGAACATGTCGTGTTGATGGATACACCTGGGATTGATTCAACGGATGAACGACATCGCCAAGCGACGGAACGATCGCTCTTCTTGGCCGATCATTTGTTTTTCATGATGGACTACAACCATGTCCAATCGGAACAAAACATCGGACTGATGAAACAATTTAGCCGGGAAGGACGTCCCTACTCCATCATCATTAACCAAATCGACAAGCATGATGAGGATGAGCTTTCCTTTGTGGACTTCAAGGCGTCATTGACGAAAGCATTCCGTCATCATGACATCGTTCCAAATGACACGTTCTACATCTCACTTCGTGATTTAAAGCATCCACATAACGAAGTCGAGCGCTTGCGGTCGTATGTGCGACAAGTCATCACGGAATCGAGACAGCAGCAAGTCGAGCATGCGGATGCATTGATCAATACGTTGGTCCAACGCAACGAAACTTCGATTCAATCGACGTTGGATCAATTACCGACCTATGAGAAGAGTCCGAAGGAAATGCAATCTCGCCTGCACCGCCTTGAGAAGAAACGGGCATGGTGGACATCGTTCCGTCGTGAATTCTTCAAACACCAAGCGCCAATCGTCGAGAGCGCACCCATCATGACCTATGAATTCCGTGAATTGCTTCGTTCCTATCTCGAAAGTTGTGCCCCTTCATTCAAGGTCGGTCTTTTGTTCTCGAAAGAGAAAACAAAACAAGAACGTGCTCGTCGTGAAGACGTGGCCGTCAAAGAGTTCAACCGTTTGATTGATATGAATTTACGTCCGCACCTCGTGAAATATGCAGAAGACATCATTCGGGATTTGAAACTTCCAGAGACTCTCCTGCCGAAAGGTGATGTCCTACCGATTGCTCCGAGCTCACTCATCACTGAACAAGTAAAATCCGGTGCATCACTCAGTGGTGACACGGTGTTACAGTTTAGTCGTGACATCGAGACGGCCCTTGCGTCATGGGTGACGAAAGTTTCAGAACCGTGGGTCCATTCGACGGATACGTATATGAAAGCGGAAGTCGACATGCGCTTGGAACAATTTTCGACTGAAGAAGACGAGTTGTATGAAGCGCTCGATAATGAAGCATTACGCTTACGCCTATTGAACCGTCTAGATGCTATCGGTCAATATGAAGCGTTGCAACTTGATTCAGGTCAGTTAGATCAGTTGGCCGTTCGAAACTATGTCGATGCAACGTATCTCCCGGAAAAACAGTCGAATGTTGTTGAATCAGAGGTTGCATCGACGTCGATTTTGGAAGATGATCATGATTTATTTGATTTTAATTTTTCTTATGAAAATGCGGTATGTGAAATATTAGAGAGTCATCCTTTATTCCGCTCTCGTGTGACGACTCTTCGTAAAAAAATCGAGCGTGCGAAGCATGAACAATATACGTTTGCCATCTTTGGTGCGTTTTCAGCCGGAAAATCTTCGACCCTCAATGCCCTTCTCGGGGAGACGGTGTTACCGACCTCACCGAACCCGCTCACGGCGTCAATCACGAAGATTGTTCCGCCGAACGGCCGGACGAATCGTACAGCGACAATCACCTTCAAGTCACGAGATGAACTTGAGGATGAGTTACAAGGTTATGGGACTTCCCTCGCCTCACTCGATGTCGACCACCCGTTCGTCAATGCTGTTAAATCAGCACCGCTCGATTATCTCGGGCAAATGGAGAGCGTCGACTATGACACGTTCTGCGCGTTCGTCGCACAAGAAGAGAAAAGCTGTATCGTGAAAGAGATTGAACTGTACCTCGACTCACCGTGGGCGCGACGCGGCATCGTCTTCGTCGACACACCAGGTGCCGATTCGCAGTTCAACCGACATAGCGAGGTGCAATTCGGTTACATGCGTGACGCAGATGCTGTCTTGTTCGTCACGTATTATAATCATGCGTTCACAGAAGCAGACCGAGAGCTCGTCATCCAGCTCGGTCGTGTTCAAGGGACCGGAGACCATGAGATGTTCTTCCTCGTGAACGCCTCCGATCTTGCGACAGATGACGAAGAACGGGATGCGGTCACAAGCTATGTTTCGCAACAGTTGACCGCGCTCGGTGTCCGACGACCGACCGTTCTCCCCATCTCAAGCCGAAACGCCATGCAAGGGCATGACGCGGGATTCGACCGATTCGTCTCGACGCTTGAACGCTATGTCGACAAAGACCTTCGTCTCGCGAACGCGATGCGTATACAGGAAGAGACGACAGCATTGCTCGCCGCCTTCGATCGCGTCTTACACGAAGCAGAAGAAGATGAGTCGGCAAAAGAACAACGTCGCCAACAATTGATTGCTTTACTCGAGAACCCGCCGGCACTCGATGTATCAGCACTCATCGACCTGTTTGATCGGGAAGCGAAAGAACTACTCGCCCACCTCGAGACGCGATCACTCCTCCGCCTCTCGGACTTCGTCAAAGAGACCTTCCACCCGGTCGAGGTCGACGGGTCGAGGAAGAGCCTAGAGCGTGCACTCGGACGTACACTCGATAAATACGCCTATGACATCCAACAAGAGCTCCAAGTGTTCCAGTATCGGTTGGAGCGATATGTTAAACGCGAATTCGTAGCCTTGGTCGAACGGTTGACCGAACGTCAAGCGTCTATCCTACCGACGCTTGAATTCGACCGTGAACTCGACGTGGCATGGCTACGAGAGGCTGTCGAACCGATTCATCTCGAAACACCACCTTATCAGTCAGTGTTGAAGCGCTATAAGAACGCGGGTCAATTTTTCGAAGGGGATGGTCGGACACAACTGAAGGATGAATTGACGGCACTCCTCCGTGGCATGATTCGCACTCGTCTCGAGAGCATTCATAAGAAACAGGTCGAGCGGGCAAACGAGGAGATCAGGAATTCTGAAATCGAGATTGAACGAGAGTGGTCGACTCAAGTGAAAGAACTCGCCGCTGCAGAGCTCAGTATGTTGACGGATAGCCATTCCTTTGATGAGATGCGTGAACGACTCGAATCGCTCAGAAAGGAAACCGTATGAACACATTACTGCTCATCGGACTCATCCCTGCCGTCGTCATGACGATTGTCTTGGGACTGTTTCTGAGATATCTCTATTTGAACAAAGAATAATGGAAACGGTCCTTGATGTGCACATGACATCGAGGACCGTTTTATATTTATCTATCTGCTGGATAGACCACACCAAGTTGTTTTCGAACGTTCGTCATCACATCAGCAAGACGTATCATGTCAGTTGGTGAATGCGCATCCGTCTCTGATTTCCTAGCTTCTATTGCTCGCACAAATGCTTCAATCTCATAGGACATCGGAGCATTCTGCGCTTCTGATATGATTTTTGACGTGCCATCCCGTAACTCCAGACGGACTTCATCGCACGTCGCGATATCGTCGATGATGATACGCCCTTTTTCACCGATAATCTCTGAAGGCGTCGATGTCGCATGGATTTTTGAGTGCATGATAACTACGTCAAGGTCGTCATAAGAGAGAAGGACCGTACCACTCCCGTCCACTCCAGATTCTAACGTAACGCCGCTCGCCTGGATTTCATTCGGCTGACCGAACAGTTTCAAAGCAGGTCCGAGAAGATAGACACCGAGGTCCATCAACGAGCCGTTCGAAAAATCAGGATTGAACGTGTTGGGGTTCTCCCCTTTTTTGTACAGGTCGTACCGTGAAGAATATTGCGATTTATTGAAGACGGCCCGGCGAACCGGAGCGATTTGTTCCATCGCTTGTTGAACCCGTTCAAGGTTCGGCATGAACAGATTACGTAGTGCCTCAAGTAAGACGACGTGGTTCTTCTTCGCGACTTCAATCATACGAGTGACTTCCTGGACGTTCGAGGCGAGCGGTTTTTCACACAGGACGTGTTTACCATGCTGCATGAAGAAGATGCTCTGTTCGGCGTGAAGTGAGTTCGGGCTCGCAATATAGATGGCATCAATGACATCACTCTGAGCCATCTCTTCAAGTGACATGAACGTATGTACAATGGAGTGATTTTCTGCGTATTCTTTAGCACGTGATTCCGTGCGCGAGTAAAGTGCTGTCACTTCTACATAATCCAACTGATTGATCGTCTCGATAAACCAGTCTGTGATGAAGTTTGTACCAATGATGCCAAAACGGATCATGTGAATTCCTCATTTCTGTTCTTTCAGTTTTTTTGTGAGTAGGATTTCATCCAATAAAGGAATCTTATCATACCCGACTTGTGGGATTGTCGATTTCTGCTCTCTTGCTTGGGTGACCGCATCGTGAATAATTTGTTCCAGACGATAACCACGACGTTGATAAAAGCCCAGTGCCCTCAAATTATCATTTGTTGTGATGACGACAGATTTGACTGCCCCGTGCTTTATACCAATTTGTTCAACAGCAAGGAGTAAACGAGATCCAATACCACTGTTCCCAATCAGACTATCAAGAGATATGATCTCTACTTCCTTATCCCGCAAGACATATGTCACAAGACCTTGAATTTGATCAGATTCCATATAGGCGAATCCTTCAAGTTCGGCACAATCATATATTCCTGAAGAAACGACCATCTGAGAAGAACCCCATTGCTCAATAAAAAAGTGGCGAACTTCTTTTTGGATACTAGGATTGATTGATATAATTATGACTATTACCTTCTTTCATAAATAAACTCTACTTGCATATATAGTATGTGAAATATTAAAAAATACTTCTATCGTTCTTCTTATCAACTTGTTCGATTTTGAGGTATTTAGAGATATTTCTCTTCCTTAAATGGCCAACAGTAACTTTTCTCATCTTTCATGACACAAGCAACACCGTCTTCAATCATCAATGACGAACAGTCAAGGAGATGACGGGGCATCGGATAGGAGTCAATCCGTCCGTTCATTTGGACATGGACGAGACGAGCATCGATTGAAGAGATGACCCAAACCCCATTCGTTGACGCACACATCACGTCACAATCATGAAGAACTGGGGCCTTTCTCACTTCATGATTGTAGCGAAAACGTACGCTTCCCTCGTTTGAGAAACAGACGAGTGCCTCGCTCGAGATCCCATCACCAAAGATGCCCTCGTCCCCATATCCAATCCAGATTCCCGTATCATTCATTACAACTGCTGCAATCGCGTTTCCTGCATGAAAGGAATGATTGATCTGTCCATGCGTATCCAGCACCCACGCATTGGTCGGTTCTCCTTCTAACGTAAACGCCCAAATGAACAAGTGATTCTCGTCGATGATTCGAATACCCGAGACATATTCATGCCGTTTAAGGTCTATGACCAGCTCATCCCAATTAATATAGAATCGATGATTGGACTTTACCAAACGAGCGGAACCTATTGACTTCTGCATATCGAAATCAACCATCTCTATTTCATCGTTCATACACAATCATCCCTTATCATCTTCCAATCGCATGAACTGTAACGCCTCTCGAAACTGTCTAGATTCTTCATCAGTCACTCCTTCATCCACATATCTCGATTTCCAATAAGGAGAGAGGTCCACCTCTTCAACACCGATCCGTTTGAACCAGTCCAAAACGGTCTCATTCGATTGATGCTTTAATGAAACCGGTAAATCCAAGTTGAACTGGATGAGCGCATTCCGAATCTCGCTATCGGTCCATTGAATCTCTTTGGATTCTACAAACTCTTTGGCTTTAGTCTTTCTCCGTCTTCGTTTTACGGCGTCACTCGAGAAATCAATGGTCGAGACGACACGCTTTCTTCTTCGCATCGCGATGATCAGTAGAATCATTAAAACAATCAATCCTCCAATAAGGAACCATAACCAGTATGAACTCCCTGACTCTGTCACCGTCCCATCTGCTCCGAACGTGTAATCTAGAAAGTCGATATTCAAGAACTGTAATTCATCGTCCTCTCTCATCTCGCGTGACTTCCCTTCATAAAAACCGCTGCTCTCACCATCCTCTCCAGAAAAAAGAAGCACAATCCCTCCCTCCGTAGGGTCGTGAAACCATTCCCAAAACAGACGAGCCAGATGGATCAATCCAGTCACCAACATCAAACCGCCGAGCATGATCATCAATAATCGGGTTGTAAACCGCATCGTAACCTCCGTCACACATTATGTCCTATTTTATCATGCAAGATTATGGATTGTCAGAAAAATCCAAATAAAAGGACCGAAAGATTTTTCGGTCCACTGTTTTACAAAATTGCTTCTGCGAGCAGACGGTCAAACTTACGCACATCCACTTTTTTATTCAGATTGATTTTGATTGTACCGGCGCGCGTGAACAGTTGGACTTCTGAGTTCAAGTCGAACATGCGTCCCGCGTTCTCCGTCGAGTACATATTGATCGAGTCATACGGAAGTGAGTAGACTTCAATCTTCTTCCCCGTGAGCCCTTGCGCGTCACGGACAATCAGGCGTTTGTTCGTGAATACGGCGACGTCACGTACCGTCTTGTAGGCAGCGACGGCCCGCTCTCCATCGATGAATGTCTCGGTGATATCACTCGGCACCTCACACTCTGAATAAAACGTCCACGACAAATCGCCAATTGGGTTTCCCATATCGATTCCTCCCTATATGAAATGAATGTACTATCCCCTATATTCCACATTTCTCGTTTGATTAGACCTTGAATGGGAAGATAGTGTATAGCATGTTGAATGTAGAGGAGGACGTCGTTATGATTGCGCAACAGGTGATCACATTACTACTCATTGGCTATTTCATTTATTTGATTGATTCCAAACGCAATTACTTCCCTGTTCCGGTCATCTTGGTCTTGATCGGGATTGGTCTCTCGTATATCGCCTTTTTTGATTCGGTGTTCATCTCAAAAGATATGATTTTCGAGGTGTTCCTGCCTGCACTTCTCTTTACATCTGCCTATCAGTTCAAATACAAAGATTTGAAGGACAATATCGGGATCATCACGATATTGAGTACGGTGGGCCTTGTCTTGACCGCCATCTTGATGGGATATGGCACGTTTTGGATCAGTGAGTTCTTCACCCCGCTCAGCCTGACTGCTTCCTTCTTATTAGCGTCCATCTTGATTCCGACCGACCCCGTTTCCGTGACCGCGATTTTAAAGCGGAGTAAAGGTGAGAAACGGATTGCGGACGTCGTCGAAGGCGAATCGATGGTGAACGATGGAACGAGTGTGGTCATCTTCACAATCTTTCTCAGTATGTTCGCGACGGGAGAACGATTCTCCACGCTCAGTTTTTTGACCGATTTTTTGATTGTGTCTGCTGGAGGAATCGGCATTGGATTCATTTCTGGATTGTTACTTAAGAAATTGATGATTGTTAGTTATAAGAAGCACGAGCTCGTCATGCTGACGATTGTGACTGCATATGGTTCCTTCTACCTCGCCGATGCGCTAGAAGTGTCTGGTGTACTCGCAACGGTGACAGCGGGTATGATGTTGTCTCACGAACTCGGAACTAAAGAGGATTACGAATCGGTCCAGCGTCACTTGGATGGTTTCTGGGACATCGTCATACCGATGTTGCTCGCTCTCTTGTTCTTATTGATTGGAATCGAAGCGACCAGCTATTTGTCTGTGTCACTCTGGACGTTCGCTGTTCTTTTATTCCTGCTTTCAATCGTGACCCGGTTCATTATCGTCGGCGGCCTCGTCTATTCGGTCCCCGTCTGGCGTAAGGAATTTAAAGACGATTTAACGGCGACTTCCTTACTCACGTGGTCTGGAATCAAAGGAACGATGTCGATTGCCCTCGTCCTCTGGCTAGAAGCGGAGAATATCGACGGGTCGAGCGAAATGATCTCCCTCGCGTTCGCAGTCATTTTACTCTCCCTGATCTTACAAAGCATCGGTGTTTACCCACTGACGACATACTTAACGAATAAACATGACAAATGACGGAACCCTTCCTTAGAGAAGGGTTTTTTAGATTCTTAAATTGACATTGTCTACTTTTAGTGTAAAATTACACTTGTAATATATTAGGAGGTGATTGTGTTGGAAAACACTTCAACGCCATCCGCTGCCATTTCTACTGGAGTGGTGACGGTTGTACTTGCACTTGTTGCATCGTATCTTACTCCATCGTTTTTGAAGGTCGGCATCATCTGGGATATCGTCGCATTCTTAGTCATCGGCATCGCGACTTTCAGTTTTACATACCATTTTTATCAATCGAAACGGATCACATATTGGCAATACATTTCCTGCTATATCGTCGTCTGCCTGCTCTTATTCACCGTGTTTCTCGGCATCTCATGGATCCTGATCTTCATTAGCTCGGCGTCACTTTGAGTTGTACGAATAGAAAGGAAAAAAACCATATGCAAAAATCTGAATTTATTGGACAAGTCTCTCGAAAAATGAAATTGATTCGTATTGAATCCCAGCATTCACAGGATGAGATGGCGAATTTACTTGGCATATCAAAAAAAACACTCATTCAAATCGAGAAGGAGCGAAATGAGGCGAGTTGGTCGACCGTAGTGACGCTATGCGCCTTGTTCAATGAGAGTGAGATCCTCATCCATTTAATCGGTGACGACCCGGTCGAGTTCGTCAAACTGATTGCGACCGAGAACACTTATGAACCGAAAGAAAAAACACTCGGCGGTCGCGTCTTTTGGCATGCGATCGAGTCAGGTTCCCACTTCATTCTTCAGCAAAATATCATCAGCGGACATTATCGTATCATCGACCTCGATCATGTGAGGTGGTACAGTACGTTTGATGCGGAAGATGCCGAACAGGTAAGATCGAAATTGGAACATCAGCGTGAGGTTTCAGATGACACGAAAGCATAAAGATTTGGTGATGGCTTTCAGTCTAATCGTCATAACAATCGTCTACTTTTGGCAGATGCCAAACATCGCGTATGACTACATTTGGTTAGTTGGCACAATCATTTTACTCGTCCTCTCGTCTATATCGATCACGCGCTTGATTCAATCATACGTTCCACTTTCTTTGATAAAATTCGTCCTGATTAGCGTGATTTTTTTCCTTGTACTCTGTTGTCTGTTGATCACCATGTTTTATGTCGTAGCGCTTTACCAGATGAATCACTTATAACGAATTGGAGGGTTTCCTATGAGATTTTATGTCGGTTCAAGTTTTGCGAATATCGAAGAAGTACGGTTCATCCGTGATCAGCTGATTGCGCTCGGTCACACGCATACGTATGACTGGACACAAAACGAACGCGCCGCTTCAATTGATGCGTTACGCTCGATTGGCGAAGAAGAGGTTTCTGGAATTCAAACAGCGGACTTCGTTGTCATCCTGTTGCCTGGAGGCAAAGGCGCACACGTCGAACTCGTGATTGCTCTCGGGATGAATAAACACGTTTTCCTTTACGATTTGGGTGATCAAATGATGAATATGGTGGAGACGAGCACGTTTTATCATGTAGATGCGGTACAACGATGTGAGGGACCGTTCAACGCCCTTCCCCACCAAATCCAAAATCGATTGAAGCTCTCTAATCACGTTTGAGCTGATGCCCTTTATTCTCACGGAATCGATCCGGGGTGTAGCCTACCTAATCCATGTAATGATTATTCGGCTTTGTTCAATTAAAGTTCATTTAGTTTGTACTTCAATTTATCAATCATATCTAATTGCATCACCAAATGTTGAATCTCAGTATTTAAGAATTCAGTCAACTCGACCAATTCTTCCTCAGATGGAAACAAGGATACGCCGGCTACACGATAAGTTTCAGAGACAGAAGCAGTACCACCTAAAGCTAGTGCTTTTTTATACTTTCTCAAAGTGTCGACTGGATGTTGCTTGTACTGCATATACATGCGAAGTGCAGCAATCTGAGCGAGCGCATATTCTATGTAATAGAATGGTGTTTCAAAAAGATGAATGACACGCATCCAATGTTTACCCTTTACATCGCTCACATCGTTCCAATCAATCAAATCAGTATCATATTGATCAACCAAGCATTTGAAGATATCATCAAATGAATCTATATTCTTTTCTGGATCATATAGATTATGTTGAAATCGATCCACGATGAAGACACTTGGTAAAAATTCGATAATCAATCGAAAATGTTCCAGTTTAGCTTGAATGAAATCTCGTTCATCTGAAAAGATAGTTGTCCAATGGTCCATCGAAAATAGCTCTAGTGACATGGCTGCGAATTCGCCGACTTCAAACGAAATAGACTGCGCTTCAAAAAATAAGTGTTGCTGTGAGAGATCATGGTGAATCGCGTGACCCATTTCATGTATTAAAACAATGTAGTCATCAAATCCACCGAAACGGTTCATAAAAATGAAAGATGATTTTGAGTCGGGTAAAGATTCACAAAATCCACCTTCCGCTTTATTCGGTCGAGGTGATAGATCGAGATGGCCCTTCGCACGCATATCAATAAACAGCCTGTCAAAATGAGGATCGAGTTCATTCAAGATTCGTTCCGTTCCATCGATTAAGTCATGCAATGAAACGGATAGATTATGATCATCCGAAAAAGGAGAAATCAATGAATCCCATGGCGAGAGTTTCGATTTCTTCAACTTCTTTGTCTGTAGCTGCTGGAACGAGCGGCGAAGTGACTTAAAATGTTTACTCACTTGATTCGCAAATCTTATACATTCCTCAGGTCCGTAATCTAAACGCCCCAGTTTCATGAAGGCTAGTTCACGATAACTCTGATCGTTTAAGCGTTGTGCCTGCTGTTCCCGATTTTGAATAAGACTTTTTAGGCAATCAGTAATGTCATCTTCTTTCGAGACATACGCTTTATACATATGCGTAAAAGCTTGTTTACGGATGGATTCATCAGCATCGTATAGGTCGCCTTGAAGTTCCGCAATCGACTTAGAATCATCTGTCGGGTCAATCAATTGACCAATTGTTTGCATATATCTCTGTATGAGTTGGTCCTCTTCAATCAGTAAATCAATATTATCTTCATGATAAAGACTCATCCGATTTCGCATTAGGCGAGTGACATGATGCTCCTCCTCTATGGACTGTAAGGTAATTCGTGAAACATGTCTTTTCAGCTCATTGAGTGCAGGTTTTATAATGGTTTGAACATGATGTTGTCTTTGATTTGCTTCATCGTTATTGATGTCTCGCTGAACGTCAATATAGCTCTTTGTGACATATTCATCATATTTTCCAATCAATGCTGAATATTTCGATATGAAGCCATCTAACTGATCAGAATCAATTTTATGAATAGTCGCAAGTACTTGGTTCGTCTCTTTTATTTCTTTATAGCCGATCAACACTGCACCTCAATTCTTCGTTAATTTTCTATATTATGGTTATAACCAAAATTTTTGTTCCTAATATTTTCACAATATGCTATCCTTACGAAAATGATCTGACAAACGCGATGAAGAGAACAGTACATCAATGAATCTTTCATAGAGAGCTCCGCCTGGTGAAAAGGAGTAAAGAACGTTGGTCGAAACAAACCTCTGAGCAGCGCCATGGAACTCACCCCGAGGGATATGGCGACGGGCACTCCCGTTATAGAGTTGAGGTATAGTCCGACTCGTTCGGCAGTACCGAATAAGGTTCGTGCGGTGACGCGCGAACGAACAGGGGTGGCACCACGATGAGAATCTCGTCCCCAAGAATTCGTTCTTGGGGGTGGGATTTTTTTGCGTTCCGAAAGTGATCAAAAATTGAAGGAGTGATTGACTTGAACTCGTTTCGAAAAACATCTGCGCTGCTTCTCGTCAGTGTCGGAATCTCAAACCTCGGTGCCTGGGTATACTTCATTGCACTCAACTTGATTGTCTTAGAAATGACTGGTTCGCCGTTTGCTGTCTCAGTACTCTATGTGTTAGTCCCGCTCGCATCGCTCATCTCGAATCTTTGGTCAGGTAGCCTGATTGATCGAGTCGATACGAGGCGACTGATGATGTTACTGGATGGTTTACGCGCGTTCCTCGTATTCAGCTTAGGTTGGATTGAGTCTCTGTGGCTCATCTACGTAATTGTCTTTCTCCTCAATGTAATGAGCTCGCTATTCGAATCATCGAGTCTGGTCTACATGACGCAACTCGTACCTGCCTCGAATCGACAAAAGTTCAATGCGATGAAGAATTTTGTGCAGTCATCCGGGTTTATTTTAGGTCCAACAATTGCCGGACTACTCTTCCTAGTTGGGAGTTCAACAACTGCAATTTTCGTGAACGCGTTCGCACTCGTTGTCTCAGTCGGAATGTTGTCGCGCCTTCCATCTCATCTTCGAACGAATGTATCTATTGAACCCTTCTCCGTCCGATTAATTATCGAAGATTGGAAAGTCGTCGTACGATTTGCATCGAATGCTAAATACGTGACGCTCATCTATGGATTGTTCTGCGTCATGACGATTTTCATGTCTGGGCTCGATTCATTGGAGGCTTCATTTGCGACCCAAGTCCTTCACTTATCTGAGAGCCGATATGGATTTCTCGTCAGTATCGCTGGGATTGGAATTATCGTTGGGTCACTCATCAATTCAAGATGGAGTCACCGTTTATCCTTATCGTTTTGTATTGGATTCGGGGCAATCATGACACCAGTCGGCTATCTCCTGTTCGCAGGCTCTTCTTCGTTCACGATGGCTTCCATCGGATTTTTTATCCTGACGTTCGCGCTTGCGTTCGCCAATACCGGATTTTTGTCATTCTATCAACACCATGTTCCTGTCGAAATCATGGGCCGGTTCTCTGGTGTCATCAATGTGACAGAGTCGCTATTCGTCATCCTGCTCACATTCGGGATTGGACTCCTTGCCGAAATGGTCGGGATTCGCCCAGTCTATCTCGCATTCTCGATTGTCTTCTTCCTCGTTGGTTGTTACACCATATATGTCATTCGCGACCGCTCGAAACGGGAGTATTTCATACACAATCAAATTGAAGAAGTGTCTTAAGTCATGAGCCGGTCGTTTATATGAGATTGGCTTGTTCGATTCGATGTATGGCTTAGAGGGTTAACCATGTACACTCCACCGTTTAATCAGTTCAAGATCTTCTGGAAATGCATGTACTAAATGCTCTATTTCATCAATTGACCACCAATTGACTTCATCGATGTCCGAGTCGATTATGGCATTCGCCACTCGCTCGTCACACGTTGCCAAGAAATAATGCGTCTCGACTTGATAGTTTGAAATGATGGCTCGTTTGATATGTAATAGTTGATTCACAGAAATGCGATATCCCGTTTCTTCTAACACTTCGCGCTGGCAGCATTGTTCTAGAGTTTCTCCGTCTTCTAGACCACCTGATGGCAAACTCCATTGTTGAATGTCGCGGTTTTTCACAAGAAGGATTTTCTTTTCTTCATTGATGCATAAGGCAGCCGAACCAATCCTTTTTTTCATCCATTCATACCTCCCTTTTTAACAAGTTGACCAATTAATTGATAATCGAATGAGTGCTCAATCGCGTCAATCACGCCGTGCACAATTTCCTCATGCGTCAACCAGCGAAAGTTCTCACCATCATATTTCGCACCTAATTGAACTTGTCGGTATGTTTGTTGTTCGTTTATGTATAAAGACCGTTTCTCCTGTTCAGAGTTCGCCTGGCTCCCTAAAATATGTAGAACATCTGCATGTGAGGAATGATTCAAGATGATTTGCATCGCCTTCCCGGAGTCCCGGTGTATCCATGCGATGACTTGTTTGAATGGTCCGTATCGCTTGATCAATTCTTGTAGCCCTATTGATAGATCCTGTTCGTTACGATAATCAACAAGTAGCGAATGACACGTTTCAGGGTTTCGGCGAACGACTTTTGCCATTCTTTCCGGGTCTCGCCCGATAACAGTGACAAGATGTTCGCTTGCCAAACAAGATGTGACTTCAGCTAACATTCCGGTACCACCGACAATTAAAATATGTTTTTGATTCATGTCATCACCTCATTTCCATTATACACCAATAAATGAACTCTCTTTCGGTAAAGAAGTGTTCTGAATCATTGGCGTATTTTCAAAAATATCCCGTTATTCAATTAAAGAATCACTTATAATGAATCAAGTGTACGAATCAGTTTGAATGATCACTATTTCGGAAAATGGATAATAGTGTTACTATTACAATTTATTTCTTTTAGGAAGGGGGAGATGCGATGCGACATTGGTCTATCATGTCATTTCAACTGATTTCGCTCATCGTTGGCTCGTTGATCGTAAGTACTCTATTGTCTTCTGTTCTTATGATGAACAATCTACCGGTCTGGTGGATGATTTGTATCCCTGTCCTCTATCTTTCAACGCTACTCATCCATCGAGCCTCTGGAGTCCTGATCTCGTTAGGGTTCGGCGCTTACTTTTTCATCATGATGTCTGGAACTGCGACTCCCATAATTGTTCAACTTCTGATTCTTCTGTTGTTAGCGATGTTGACGATTCTAGCTTACTTGCTTCAAGTCGGTTTATTTCGCTCACAATTTGCATTGAGTGTCGCAGAAGCGAGAGTCAGTCAATTAATTGCCGTCGATCCTGAGACCGGGTTTGATAATCGTAATCGATTCTTCATGGACCTTGAAGCAGAGCGGAATCGATTGATTCGAAATAGTGGAACGTTCGTCGTCACATTCGTCACATTACCGCTCCTCAACGATTTCGAAAAACGTTATGGACGATCCGAATATGAATGGTTTTTAGATTATTTCAGTGACGAATTACATGAAGCGACACGACGGACCGATAAAAAATATCGGGTTGCCTCCGATACATTTGCCATCCTTTTTCCTCAAACCTCACTCGAAAATGCACAAATCGTTCATGAACGCATCAAACCACTGTTACAAGGATACTCTCGTCTAGACGGCGAACCACTTACCATTGATTGTTTAGATAAATCATTTGAAGTGACCTTAGAGAATTCATTCATGAGTTTGGATGAGATTCGGATGTACTTGAGTGAAGACGAAAAAAAATGAGTTCAGGAATGAACTCATTTTTTATTCATATGGATTTTCAAATCATGATTCTCATCGATCTCAATAACGTATTGTCGATTGATGGTCATTTGAATAGGACTCGGGATCGACAGCTTTGGTGAAAACAGCCACACACGACCTGGAGGCACCAACAATATGTATGTATCGCTGTTCGGTGCGCCTAAAAAATTGAGGTGATGCTCATCAATCGGGTTGCCATCTCGGCGGTGAATCTCGATATTCGCAAGTTCCTGTGCGACATGTAGCGGGTCTACTGCAGTCAGACTCATCTCGCCGATTCCAAGAAAGTCATCAGTAGAAAATACCTCTGCATCACTTTCCGGGTTAATCGAGTGTCGAGCAATCAATTCGACGACATTCTCGTCCGCATCGTAAAAATAAAGTGACGAGGCATCAATCCCTTCAAAGTAAATCTCATCCTCATCATCTTCACTCAAAAGTGAAACACGTGATTTAATCCATTCTTTCGCTTCTTTGAATCGATTGGACGGGATATTAATGGCGAAATGATACTGTCGCTCTTGAACGGTCGCTGCCTCTTGAAACACCAGCGCATCTTCACCTAGATTGATTCGAAAACTCGGCGAGTCTTCTTCAATGACTGATAATCCAAGCTTTTCCGCATAGAAACGTTTCATTTCGTCAAGCCGGTTCGTGTACAGTGTAGTTTCTGTGATTCTCATGAAATCCCTCCTCGCTTTCCTCATCACTATTCTTGATTCCTTCACTTGATCATTCGCTTGTACTTTTTGTATTCTCGCCAACTCATATCCATCCCTAACAGCTCGTTACAAACGTCCCTATTCCAAGTATGTGGGTTGAAACCAATCACTTGAGTCACACATTTTTCACTTGCATCGTCGAAAGTCAAAGCCAGTTGAACAAGTCCCTTCTCTATATAAGATTTGGCCAACCTCGGATTGTGTCGCATGAAATATTCTCCTAAAGAAAAGTAGGGCTGAACTGCCCACGGACATCTCTCAATGGCCTTGACCAGATACTCTCGCTCCATATGTCGTAGCGATTTTGACATGTTTAGACAAATCAATCCAGAAACCTCAGCTGATGCTTCTTCAATCAATCGATTAGCCACTTCAAAGACTTCATCGTCCAACTCAAAATCATTCCAACCCATATCATATAACGCTAAAGCCAAATAGAATGGTTTATCTGGATGATATGAAAAGGCTGTTCGACAAAATGCATTCACTCGATCATAATCTTCAATCCGATCCATCCGTTCGTATCCAATAAGCAAATCCCAACGATATGAATCAGTCGGGTCAAGGATCACATAGTCAATCAACAGCTGCTCGATATCCGAAGAGTTGCGCATGAAGTGTTCAAGTTCATTGAATTGTTTGTCGTGAACAAGTACCTCTATTCGCTCCAACATGGTCTGCTGAATGGAAGTGAGCGCTTGATTTCCTGAATACAAATCGAAAATCAGGGATGACTTCAATTGACTCACCCTGTTCCCCTCCTTTATTCATCACGTTCAACTAGTCGGAAAATTTCATCAATCCTCGACCTCGTGATGCCATTGCGCTGTTCGATGGCAAGAGGATGATTCGTCGGTTCGAGTTCAATCAACGGACGTAGTCCGACACCACGCATATGAACATTCGTCTTCAGATTGATAGTGTTCGGATAGATGGGAAGATCTGTCGATAGCCAGCCGAACATCGGGTCAAGGTCAACACGAGCGGGTTCATCCCATGAATCGATGACTTTGAAAAAGTTATCCGCACTGAGTGACACCCAGACGTTCCAGATGAAGGGGTCTTCTTCCCCAATGATTGGAATCTCGAGGCATCCATAAATGAAGAAGTGGGCTTCATCGAGGACGCATACATCATCTGTCAATACGACACGTTTTTTCATCTCACGTGTTGTCAATCCATGTAGAACTGTTGGCATCATTGATCCAAAACCAACTTCACTTTCTGTATTCCTGCCACATTTTGAGCAAGTACAATCTTTGTTGTGTTTTCGTTTGAATGGGTATCTCATACATTCTCTCTTTCTATTTTTAAGTTAAAATACGGTATGTGAAATAACAAAATGCTAATAAGATTATAATAGGTCAGACAATCATTGTACCTTTTGAAACAGTATCTAATATTCTCGTCCTCGTATCATTTTTCGATAGAAACACTTCTTCACCCTTTTCATCATAACAATACGCGATTGGTATCGATACACCACAATTTTGATACGACCCATCCGCGTGACTCGTTCCGATAATCATCGCTTTACGTTCCATCGCAATCTTTCTCGCTTCTTCGGACCACTCCATGAATTGTTCTTCACTAAACATCCCGACCCCGATTGGATTGAAGATGATTGATAGATGCTCATGATTCTTTAATCCCTCTACACCCATAAAAATCTCCCTGCAAAGTAAATATCCGTATTCCTCCGCTCCGTCCTTGACACTTGATGGCATGAACAGGCGCACACTTTCAGGTGTTTTCGGTCGCGTTAACAGCGTTTCACCTTTCTTATTTACAATGAGAACCCGATCTTTATTCGTGTCATCCCGATAACCTAAGACAATTGCCGTCTTGAATGCACTAGCTAACTGACGAACCATATCTAATTCTATATATGTACAATATCCCTCTGGGTAGAGAATCAAGTCTACTGCAGGGTTCGACTCAATCTCTAGCTTCAGTTGCTCGAGATTTCGTTCCATCTTTGGTTGTCCAATTAATACATTCATCATTAGTCCCCCGCTCCATTGACTACGTCTAGTATTCATATGTATGTGAGATGATCGTATGCACCTCACCATAAAGCACGAATTCAATCCTTCTTCATAATACCATCAATCATCTGATTCATTCCTATTCAATTGTCACAATCACATTCCCAACTTTTGTCCCTTGATCCACATATCGGTGTGCCTCGACAATCTCATCCAGTGGATAAACCGAATCAATAACGGGTTGCAGCTCTCCTGCTTCAAACAATTCGTTCAAGAACCTCAAATCCTCTTTTCGTTCACTCGCTGGCCCCTGTCCCGCAACAGAACGGAATGACCCGTTCTCCGCAACATGTTTTCGAGCCAATCGCTTATCAATTTTTCCAGACGCATCAAACACCACATCATACGTACCCAATTCGCGGTCGTAGCCTTCTTTCGAATAATCGACGACCACATCTGCCCCGAGTCGCTTTACGAGCTCCACATTCCGCTCATGGCAAACTGCTGTGACATGTACGCCGAAATGTTTCGCAATCTGTACGGCAGTGGAGCCGACCGCACCCGAGCCACCATAAATCAAAACAGTTCTCGCCCGTTCGATGTTTGCTTTCCGTAAAAAATGTAACGAGGTGGTTCCTCCGAACGGAAGTGCCGCCGCCTCGATAAAGCTGGCATGCTCGGGCATCTGAACCACACATTTCGATTCGTTCACGCAAGCAAACTCCGCATATCCACCAAACCTCATCCCGGTGAGCGCATAGACGTTCTCCCCTACTTGAAAGCTCTTTACACCACTACCGACCTCTACCACTACACCTGCCAACACGACACCAAGAATCGGTTGTCTTGGCGCATTAAACCCCATAACGATTCGCATCGGTAGTTTTCCGAGTGCAGGAACGTCCAGTGCGCGAAGTCGTCGATCTCCTGAGTGAACGGCCGATGCATGTACTTGAATCAGTAGCTCATTGCTTTTGGGTTTCGGGCGGTCTACGTCTTGAATGACGAACACTTCTGGTCCCCCATACGCCGTACAAATCGCAGCTTTCACGTTGATTCACTCCTTTTCTGATTTGTCACTTCTTTCTGTTATATACGTTCCCGCAATCATGAGGGTTCAGTCGATTTGGCATAGAAAAACCAGATGACATCATACGATATCATCCGGTTCATTCTTTAATGTTACACTCGCATCTACGAGAGAAAACGGATTGTCGAGCGACGCGGCTGCTGCTTCTGATTGTGCGATGTTTATTTCGGTCACCATCGGTTCTTGTCGACGTAGACGGAACGCCCGTTCGAGTCGACTGGTCAATAAATTAAAGATAAAGATCAACGCCGCGAGCGCAATCGCAGGGATCAGGAATAGATGATTTGTCATCCATGTCATCGCTGTGAATTGTCCGAAATAGTATCCAAACATCGAAGACCATTCATAAATCGTCGGCATGACTCCTTCATGCAAAAGAACAGTACCTCCAAAGAAGATTCCAAACAATGAAAGATGAATGAGCAACATGAGCGTCTGTACGAATTGTTGCATAAATACGATGACAAGCGTCGGAATCAGATGGGGCAAGAGATGAAGTTTCACGCGATGCCAGACGCTGCCACCAAGTGTCTGGGCAACAATCATAAACTCTTGTTGTAACAATTGACGAATCTCCGTGATGAGATATAGCGTGACGGCAGGTAATCCGAGAACGACTAAAACGATTAGCTCAATCTTCACCCGATCCCATAGTGGAGGCACTTGTGTCGAATCCCAAAAAATCATCGTCGAGGCGAGCATCATCAATGCGAGCAAAGATATCGGCAAAATCAAGAATCCATCGAGCAACGTTTTAAAAAAGTGATTCAATCGCGCTCCTCTAAAAGCAAGCGGTATCCCTATCAATAAGCCGATGACCATTCGTCCGAGTGCGACAATCGCACAGATACTAACGGTCCATTTAAATCCTTCCACGAGCATCTGGAATAAATCATATCCAGCATTGTCTGTCCCGAGCCATTGATATTTCGAAGGTTCTAGTGGTGGAATCCCGATGAGTCTCCCCTCATCCGAGTACAGCATAAGAGTTTGATCAACGTTCCCATCACGAAATACGGTATTCCCAAAACTCATCAACAGTAGACCTGCTACGATGACAAAACAGAAGATAAAAATCGGGTCACGCATTAATACGCGTCGCATCAAATCCCTCCTTTCCATGCATTCGGAATAATCCATTCAATCAGTAAATCCAACAGAAAAATCGGGATATAGATGACGAATAAAATGACGAGCAAGATCTCCATCTGTGGGTTGTAGACGGCGAATCGAAACAGTCCCTGGACGTTGAACAAATATTCAACGATGAGAAGTGTCGATAAGATGGTGATGATGTTTGAACGAAAAAAGAGGTAGAAGCGATAGATGATGTTCGGCAACAAATGCTTCCAAAACAGCCCTCTAGGTTGAATCCCTTTCGCTTGGGCAAGCTCAAGGTAAGGGATGGCCTCTTGTTCATGGATATGGATGGTCAGCCATTTGATAAAGAAGAATAACGTTGTCAGTGTCAATGTGACAATCGGTAGAAATCGTATGTATTCTGCGAACCCACCAGCTACTTCGATTCGGTCAAACCCTGTTGCTCTATGTATAGAAATAGCAAGAAACTGTGAGAAGATTAACCAAAATAAATCAGGCACCATCTCGAGCGTCTGACTCGTTTGGTGCAGGACGGTGCGAACCCGCCTGCCGCTCCGATAATAGTAGTAGGCATACAGGAGACCAAGTATGGTCGACACGGCGAGCGCCGTCGTAAAAATGATGACCGACTCTTTGACGAGCGGTCCAAGTGCAGGTAATAAAGGTAAATCTGTTTGAGCGGTGACATTGTAGTATGTAATCTCATCAAGCTTTTGGAGTTGGTCCAGCTGTTGTTGGATGCCGTTCCAGTAACTCGTCAGACTAAAATCTGTTTGAACGACGATCGTCGGTAGCGTACTGATCGCAATCAAGACAAAGAATGCGATGACAAGATGTGCAGATTTTCGTGCAAAATAGGCCATAGTTCTGTCTCCTTTAGATGAGATATCTCAATCATAAGTGTGGAAAGACTCTCGTTATTCCTTCATTTTGTAAAGGGAATTATATCCAAAGACACTTTCCATTGATTCTAGCATAACTATTATGTGAATAGAAACAATTTTCAGAAATCATGATGGAGAATGATGTGTGCTATGATGGATTTATAGAAATATTTAGGAGGTTTTAAGCATGTGGGTTATTTTTGGATTAGCTGCCATCGGGGCCACGCTATTGAATTTGACAGTCTTTATGATGGAAAAAGATTACAAACTACCGATGGCGATTGCGCTGTCCTTGACTGCTCTCACGCTATGCGCCGAGTATAGCCTAATCAATATGTGGGTCAAAGCAGAGGACTGGGCTGCCTTAAAGGATGTGGTGCCCGGAATGTCACGCGCATTATGGTTCTTGACGATTGCGGCGATTTTCTTGAATCTCCTTCCGATATTTTTAGAAGGAAAGCGGAAAAGGATGATGCAATCAAAAAAGGAATCAGTTTAAATTTAAAATAATTAATTACAAATAAAAACGTGATTGAAGCTATACTTCTAGCTTCGATCACGTTTTTGTTTAGCAAGAATCCAATTAAAGGTCAAAAGCAATCACATAATTTCCACCTACAATTTCTCCGTTGACGAGAAGTGCTGCACGTTTAGTATCTTCTGGAATCTCATAGGTCAACGTAATAAGTGAAGTAGATGGAACCCGTAACCAAGAATTGTGTTCCCACCCTCCTCGTTCGACTACCGTGAACGACTTGACTGCATATTCTTCACCATTGTCATCGAGTAATTTATAGCCTGGAGGATAGTATTTAATAATTCCTCCATCTGAGTCCGTCCCGGCCTTCGGTGTGTCACCACGTACTGCTACAGAAACTAATTTGTATCCTAGATTAGCCGAGGCGACTTCATCAGGCGTCGGAACAATTTTTTCAATTCTTACGGGTTCATCCCGATAGGTCGGATCATCATATTCATAATATCGAAGTGCATCACTTCCTCGCTTTTCGATTTCTGGAGAAGTTTTCATAGTTGATTCTTTTAAGTTCAACCCAATCACATACTCCCCGGCCACCATATCTCCCCTAACGATGAGTGCGACCCGTTCCGATTCTTTTGGTACTTCGTATGTCAGAATCAGTTTCGTGACAGAGGGGACACGCAGATAGGCTTTATTCTCCCATCCCCCTTGCTCTACCATGGTATGAGACACTTGTTTATACTCGTTCCCTTTCTGGTCCAAGAGAGGATATCCTTGAGGAGCAAATTTGAACGTGCCTCCCTCGTAATTCTTGTCTTCAAAGAACACATCTGCCGTCAGAGGAATCGAGACCAACTTGTTCCCCTCTGACGGAGATGGAGTCTCTTGAGGTGGATCAACAGGATCACCGATCGTGATATATTCATCTTCATAGGCAGGGTCTCCCGCTTCATAATATCGATAAGCCTTCTGCCCCCTGTCTTCGATTGCATCGTTTGAACTGGACACCGATTCCGCTTCGGTATGTTTCGATTGTCCAGAACCCAAGTCTTCTATTTTTTCTCCAGAAGTCCCCTCGACCACTTCTTGTGTTTCCCTGCTCTGATCAAGACCTGCACCGTCCGGGAGCGCAAAGAAGAAGAGCGTCAGAACGGCTGCTCCTAGTCCACCTGCGACGGTCCCAAGGACCCACTTGAAGCGTCGTTCGGTCCTCTTCGTGTTCACCTGTGTCCCTCGCATTGCCTGATAAGGCATGACATTCGCGGCCATCTGTGCGGGAAGGAGCGCCCCGCCGAGTCCCGTTATAATTGGGACGAGTAGTGTCGCCGTGAGGAAAAGCACCTCGGTGAGCGGGAGTGATCCATATACGTTCCAGACAAGTATTCCTGCAACTATCAGTCCAATCACCCCTGCCATTAGGCCAAGCAGACCTCCCTCGAGGAGCACGAGTCCACGTATGTTCGAAGAGCGCCAGCCGGTCGCCTTCAGGATCGCAATCTCACTTCTGCGCTCATTGATGTTCTGCCACATGACCTCCGTCGTCGTCAGGACAGCAATCAGGAGCGAGACACCCATGGCGACATAATGCATCGTCCCCACTTCCAGTGCAACGTATTCCCCGAGGAGCGAGGTGAACATGACTCCTTGCAGTCGGACGGAGACGAATAAGAAGAACATGAACAGACTCGTCGGCACGGCGATCGCGAGGAGCGTCAAGAGCGTGCGCTTCCACTGCGTGACGAGCTGGTTGAACGCCATCCCGATCACGCCTTCGGCCCGAACGAGCCGTAGCCCGCGTGTCGTCGCACCGGAGCGCAGTGCCTCATATGGCTTGATTCGCCGGATCATCATCATTGGCACAAGGGATCCCATCACATAAATACCGAGCCCCCCAAACCCGATCAAGATGACACGAATCCCTGTCGTCGCCGTTTCTCCGGCAAGGAGGAACGCGCCCAAAATCGACCACGCGATGAGGGCAACGACACCACCGAGCAGTAACGCCTCCATCAAGAGGAGCCTTGAGAGTTGACGTGGTCCCCAGCCAAGCGAGAGGAGCACGGCGAATTCTTTCTTCCGAGCGTACAACATGATCACGTTCGAGGTGAACACGTACAGGATTGCGACGAGGATGACACTCGCGATGACGCCACCCATGCCCATCTTCGTCTCCTCGAAGATGGTGAACGAGGACCCTAGTCGGACCCACGGCTGTTGAACCCAGCCGAGCGCCTCGCCTTCTTGAAGACCCGGTAAATATGTGAGTGCCATCTGCGGGGACGACCCGAGCGTGACGTCAGTGATGAGTCCCGTCTTCTCCTCGATCTCCTTCGCAATCGCTTGGAGTTTTGCCTCGCTCTCTTCATTCAACTCGTCGACCCCACTGACATTGACCCGGATCGCCGAGATCGGCTCGTCACCAAGGATGGTTGCGGCCGCCTCGAGCGTTGTCAAGACGAGCGGTGGACGTGTGAGGAAGCCACGATCGTTGTTGACCGGCAACATCTCCTTCACCGGGTTGACCGGCTCGTCGTCGGCATCGATGACCCAATCGGCCTTCGCCGGGAAATAGGTCTCCATCGGTAAATCCGTCAGCGGGTCGCGTGCCATGTCAAGCTTCCCAGGATCGAAGACCCCGATATAGTTCATTTTCACTTTCGGCCAAGTCGCACTCGTCTCCCCGAAGGTAGATAAAGGGCGATACATCTGTTTGTAAGGATAGATGCTGTCTTCAGGCACCTCATATGGCTTCACCTGATAGGCGAACGGCCATCGATCTGAAAATGGGCTTTTCAGAGGCTCATAATCGAGAGATGAGGGACGAAACGCCAAAAACTCAAACCCATTCGATTCATTGGCAAAGCTAAATCCTTGCCCGTCCATAAACGACTGAATTAATTTCTGATGCACCTCTTTTGTACTGATTTTATCCAGACGACTCGTTTCTTTCCCAGGAAGGGTATCTAGGAATGTCTCGCCACCCGCCTCCCGTACTTTGTCTGCGATCTCAGTCGTGTCCAAGGAGTCGAACGGAAGCTCTACCTCCTCCAGACGATATTCCATCGTGGCATCCACGAACATCTTAGAACTCATCAAGACAGGGATATGAGTGATCCCATCTTGTACCTCTGTTTCTCCTGACTGTTCGAAATATCGACTGATCCCTTCTTTTTCAATGATTGCCTCATCTAACCCGACAAGTGCTGCTTCTGCCTCAGGGTCAATCCCCGCTATCATGAAGCTTGAACCATAGGCCGGCACAAATTTTCCGCCGGGCATCGTCGGGCTGAGTCCATAATTCGGATCAGCATCCATAGGGCGCCATCCGCCTAAAAAATATGTGGATGACTCCTCAACCTCGACAGTGGCGCCGGTGTTCGTCTCTTCGGAGAAAAGGACTCTGTATACAACGGGCTTTGACATATCGAACTCACCGACGTCTTCAAAGTAATCATGTGACCCGATCATCGCAATCGGTGCCGCGACTTCGATGTCGCTGATTTGCTTGATCTGCTCATACTGCTCGAGCGTGATCCCACCCTGTAGTCCGCTCATATAGTTTGGCTCGAGGAGGTTCAACTCCTCGGTCACGCTCCGCGTGCCCGGTGGCCGAACGACGATGTGGTAAGAAGACTTCCACCGTTTCTCGAGCTCAGAGACGACGGTCCCCTTGTTCGACTCGGTCAATCCGACGAGATACGACAGCCCGGTACTGACGATCAAGACACCGACGAGGAGCAGGATGAATCGTTCCTTGTTGCGCCACCATGAATTCCAGATGAACTTAAGCATGTCCTGCCACCCTCGTATCGATCACTTCGATGACCTCACCATCCTTCATTCGAACCTGGGCGTCGGCCCGCTCGGCGATACCCGGGTCGTGGGTCACACAGATGACCCCGCACCCCTTCTCTCGGTTCAACTCTCGTAACAGTTCAAAGATGACCTCGCCCGTCTCGGAGTCAAGATTCCCGGTCGGTTCGTCCGCGAGCAGCCATTCCGGCTCATGGATGAGGGCGCGTGCGACTGCGACGCGCTGTTGCTGTCCGCCTGACAACTGTGACGGGAGAGCATCTACCTTGTCGCTCAACCCGACCCGATTCAACAAAGCGAGCGCACGTTCCTTCGGATCATAGTCGACTTTACGACCGAATAGCGGTGCCATCACGTTCTCGACCGCGGTCAGAGTTGGGATGAGATGAAACTGTTGAAAGATAAATCCGACTTTTTCGAATCTGAAGTCAGCTAACTCTTTAGCTTTCAGTTTATTCAAGAGCTGATCATTGTAATACAGTTCACCACTCGATGGAACGTCTAATGTTCCAAGTAAACTTAACAACGTCGACTTACCCGAACCTGAAGGACCGATAATGGATATGAAATCGCCATTTTTAAATGTCAAAGTAACATCTGATAACGCATTTGTTTCGACTCCTTCACCTGAAAACGTTCGAGTTATTTGATTACACACGAATGTACCCATTACTTCCCTCCTCATTTCATATGCATAAATTCTACATAATTCTAATATACATAAATTTTGGAATTAAGCTACTTTTTTTGTAAAAACTTTTTTATAATTCATAATCATTAACTAATAAAAAACTTGTATCGGATTAACCCGGTACAAGTCATTTGTATCCTGCTCTTATTCAGTCGAAAACAACAGTTCGCCTTCCATAGATCTCAACTCATAATCTATCCCGCTTTGAAACTGCTTCGTCATCGTCGCGCGACATGAAAATAGTTGTCCCGGACCATATGCAACGTCCGGAATTTCCTTGAAGCCATATGACCGCTCGCCGAACCATAGCGTCACGTTCGATGAACCCTTCGATGATCGGTCATCGACGACATAACATTCTCCCGTCTCGACGATGTAATTCGTCGTCATACGGTCGTACGTCTCCATACCCGCCATTCCAAGTACAAGAAAAGAACAAAAAAATGCGAGAACGGCTTGACCTAATTTCACACGATTGCGTGTTTTCCGCCAATCTATCCAATAGATGACAAGAGAAGCCAGACACAATAATCCAATGAACCAATAGAATACAATTTCCAACAACCCAATCACCTCAATTTATAATACGAATTTCCTCGAAAAAAGATTCGAAGCTTCTCACAAAAAAACTCGACACACGTCGAGTTAAGTCGTTTCATACTCCAGCTTTCGCTTTTGCCAAGCCAAGAGCAGGATGCTGATGATGACGAGTAGGAACCACGAAGACAGTTTTCCTAAATCAACGATGGCCCAACCGTTCAACTGGTCCGGATACGCCCAGCCGTTGTAAAAGGTCACAATATTTTCAGCGAGCCAGATGAAGCAGGCAATCAAGAAGAACGACAGCACGACCGGCATCTTGAATCGCCGATCATCGAGTTTGTACGAGACAACCGAGCGGCCAAACGCCAAGAAAATGAGTGCGATCAATAGCCATCGCAGATCTAGCCAAACATGGTGCCAGAAGAAGTTGAAATAAATCGCAATGCCTAGTCCGAAAGCGATGATTGGGTTTGGCATCTTCGTGAACTGTAAATCGAGGCGACGCCACGCTTGAACGACATAACTCCCGACGCTCGCATACATAAACCCCGCATAGAGCGGGACGCCCCATACTTTTGTAAACGCCTCGTCCGGATAGCTCCATGACCCCATCTGTACTTTGAATAGCTCAAGTCCAAGACCGATGACATGGAACCAGCTGATGACTTTCACTTCTTCGATTGTTTCGAGTCCCGTTTTCACGATGACCACCTGGACGAACATACACCAGATAAATAAGACATCGTAACGGGGAAACGGCAACTCCAAAAATTTCGTGACGGCGAGTGCACCAAAGATGGCGACTGGGAAAATACAGCTGAGGGCTTGTTCATAAGCGAAAATAAAGAGATAGCGGATGCGTCCCATCGATTGATCCTACCTTTCTATATATTCGTATAAGAAAGAAGACTCCCCGTCATAAAAACGTGGGTCAAAGACGCCGAGCCGTTCCTCATTTGCCACGATGACAACGAACGGTGACCATTTCGTCAATGTGTGCGCCTCTTGATTCGCTTCAAACAATGGTTCAAGACTCACTTGTTCGTTAGACGTCAAGTTGTATTGTAAGGTTGCTTTTTGATAAATCGAATCTTTATAGAGCGAAACGTTCTCGTCAGCCTTTGTGATGACGGTGAACTGCGTCGGGATGAAAGAAGCCGAAAGGGCTACTTCGTCGTGTTCATCTGCATATGCCTGATACAAGTAAGCTCCTTGCGCACTTTGAATCGCGACATACAGGACGAGGGCAGACCATGCATACCGATACGTCTTATAGCGGACTTCTTGTTTACGGGCCACGAGCCAGGCGACCAAGAAGATGCCTCAATAGACAAAGTCGACAATCGGGATCACACCGAATGTGATCCTCACGTCCGAGATCGGTTCGAAGTAGCCCGTCCCCCACGCATTGAATAAGTCTGATGTGTTGTGTATGAACACAGACAACAGAGCCCACCAAAAATAACGGATGTCCGTCACTCGAAAGAGAAGACGAACGAGTATGTAGATGAGCAGTGCGAAGAGCGGGACGAGAAAGATGGAGTGGGTGATGCCGCGGTGCCACATCTGATACATTCCTTCCGTGTCCCATAGTCTTGAAATCACATCACTGTCCGGGATTTGACTCCCGACGAGCGTCGTGACGAACAAGGCTCGTTTTTCATGTTGTTGTAAATCACGTTTATCGGCTGCACCATATAGCGTTAGACCGAATAACGTATGTGTAATCGTATCCACGTTCTACCTCCATAGCGAAAGAGACATCTCCCAATCAAGGATGATGTCTCTTCATGTTAGTTCTCTTTATCCATTTTCATGGCGCGTCTTGCGACGATCGTTACGAAAATGACAGCGACAATCGGAATGATCAATGGCATCCAATTCAACATCCGCCTGTCCCCCTTCATTAAGTGTCGCAAGCAGTATAGCACATCTGATTACTCGATGGATGAATGAATGCTTGTATTCTCATAAGTATTTGCCATTTTTTCAATCGTTGCCTTCATATGGTCGCGAAGCGTGAGTGGTTCAACGACTTCTACCTGTGCCCCTAAAGAGAGCAACCAGTAAATGAATCCGTCAGACACGGCCGCATCGAAACGGATGAGGAAACGTTCTTCATGTTCATACACAGAGACGTCTTCTCCTAACTTATCGAAGATGACCGGAAGAACGCGCTCATCGACCGACAAGACGATTTGCTCATCCAAGCCGTTGTACATATTGAAGGACTTTTGGTAATAGTCATCTGGAAGATGGTGTTTCGGACGAATGGTGCCGTCTTCTACAATCTCGGAGTTTACGATTCGGTCGACCCGATAGTTCCGAACCTCTCCGATCGATTCATCGATGCCAATCAAGTAATACTGTTCGTGATTCCAATGCAAGTCGATTGGATTGATGACGTACCGCTCTCCATCACGACGGAGCGGGAACGTTCGCTTCGTCACGTCGAATCCGATGACATCCGTATATTGGAACGAGATGGCTTTCCGTTCATGAATCGCTCGCTGAATGCGGTCGATATGGTACGGAATCTGTCCGTGTTTTTTCTTCGGTGTCTTAATGATCGATTGTAACGTCTGCGCCTCAGGATTGCTCGTCAGCATTTGAAGCTTTTCAACGATTTCTTCGGTCACGTCTTCTGAGATGAATTTGGCTGCGACGATGGCATCGACCATCATTCGAAGTTCGTGAATCTCGAACAAACGAGCAGAGTGCCAATATTTTTTGGCGAGACCATTCTTCTCCAATTCATCCTGCACTTCAAACCCCGAATTATTCAGTGCTTGGATATCGTCTTTCACCGATTTTTTTGCTAACTTAGAAGTATCTCCAATTGTTGACAAGTATTCGAGCAAATCTTCTAGTGTTTTAGGATTTGCTTCGTCCGTGTAACGTTCGAAGAAACGTCGAACTTCAAGTAACCGCTCTCGGTTATTCACGGTTCTATCCCCTTTCATTTCTATATCTATAATATGTATAAACAGACATTATCATTTTATTTCCACGAAATAAAGGTATTTTCCATTACAAACTGTTTAAGGAGGCGCCATCTGAAGTGAAATATTACGCACACGTCGACGGCTCAAAAATTGAATATATAGACCGTGGTCACGGTCCTGTGATCGTACTGATTCATGGGACCCAGTCATCGAGTTTAGAACCATACCATGTGGACCAGCTCGTTTTGTCCGGGTTTCGGGTCATAGTCCCATCTAGACCCGGATATGGAGAAACACCGTACTCTTTTTCAGCATCTCCTCAACTCTTTGCATCCCGACTCACTCACTTGATGCAAATGCTAGAAATTGATCAATATCATGTTTACGGCATCTCTGCCGGAGGACCGACCGCGATTGAACTCGCGTCCCAAAACCATCGTGTCCGAAGCTTGACACTAGCTGCCGCCGTGACGAGTGTCGTCGATTTTCCGTATCGGGACACAGTCAGCAGAAATATTGTCCAACCTGCATTCATCGCGCTTCAATACATCATGAAACAATTCATTGCTCGTGCCATTCAAAAACATCCTTTCGAAGCGACAGCACGCATGATTCAATCGACGAGTGTGTTGGCACTCGAGACGATTCGGGAAGAGGTGTCTCCTTATGACATCTTCCTCCTCAAACGTGTCGCCAATCAAATGGCGTTTGGCCTTGGCGCACAGTTCGATTTGAAACAGCGTGTATCGAGCGAAGTCTTACTTGGTGTGTCGTGCCCGACCTATATCATTCACTCGAAAAATGACAAAGCCGTACCCGTTCGCCACGCCTATTATGCGAAGCGTTTGATTCCCCATGCTCAGCTAACAATCCTGAACAGCCCGGGTCACTTGATTTGGGTCGGACGGCAAGCTAGAAAATCAGAGCGACAAATCGAACGATTCATTCGATTCAACTCGTAAGCATCTCATAAAGAGGTGCTTTTTTTAAGTATTTAACCCGAGGACATCAATCAATCGATTCGTCGTCTGTTCTGGTAACTTCCAAATAACGTCCGTTCGTTCGAGTTTCGTGATCACACTTGGACGGTTCGGTTGACCGAGCCAAAGTTGATAACATTCATACTCCCCACCCTTGTACTGTACTGTGAGGTCGAAATCAGGAGTCACTTCAATCTCAATGCCTTCGATTTCTTCCGAACTTCGTAGCATTTCCGCGAAGACCCGCACCTGGCTCAATTCATGAAACTCTAACGCCACTTCTGAATTGAATATTCCGCGCTCTGATGACTCCGCCACGATCACGTGTTCGATTTCTTCATTCTCAATCTCTCCAATCGGATCACCAAATGGTGCGGTAATCGTACGAATTGCATCAACCCACTTCATCATTTTATCCATCATTTCACCCCTCTCGCCTAATATACGTCGCATCATTTAAATCGGTTTCAATATTTGGGAAAATAAAAAAGCCGAGCAAACGCTCAGCTTTTACACTCATTCATACTTCCAACCAACTAGACTTGCCTCCGCTCCGACGAAGCGAATCCGTTTCTCGTCATCACTTGGGAAAACGCGGAGTGTTGCCACGGCGTCACCGTCGTTGACGAAACATTCGACGCTTGACGAATCGACAAACAGATGAAGGGACGTGACATCGATCACTTTTGTCCGGGTCGTCCCGAACTCGGTCGCGAACGGTTCACCCGCGTTTGTCCGATCGATGGTCAATTCGCGTGTATCTTTCTCGTACCGAATCACAAGCGACTCTTCTTCTGTCTTCAATAGTTCAAGCTCGAAGTCTTCTCCGAACGTCGACAATTTCAATTCATAACGTTTGGGCGAAATCATTTCGATATGCGTACCTGATTCGTCTGCGAACTGATTAGTTCGGAGTTGCTTCATTTCAAGGACTGGTCGTTGTTTTAATACGCCATCTTCAAGCGAGAGTTCTCGAGGAAGCGTCAACGCATGAGCCCAACCGTAGCGATCTGTCGGATATTCAATCTCTGGTAAGCCCATCCAGCCGACTAGAATACGACGACCATCATGCTCCGTCGTTTGCGGAGCGTAAAAGTCGAAACCGAAGTCGAGCTCTTCAAATGACTCGTGCGTGAAGACGAGCGTTTCTAAATCAAGAGTACCTGTGACGTATCCGGATTGATAGATGTTGTGGTAGCGATGACCCTCAGGCTCAATCCCTTGAGGAGAAAAAATGAGGACATGTCTTCCATTCAGTTCAAACACGTCAGGACATTCCCACATGTAACCGAACCGCTCGAGCTCGGTCTTCACTTCACCTAAAAACGTCCATTCATTCAAGTCGGTCGAACGATATAAGACGACACATCCTGTCTCATCCGTTCGCTGTGCGCCGACAATCGCATAATACGCTCCATCTTCTTCCCATACTTTTGGATCACGGAAATGTTCCGTGTAGCCTGCTGGAATATCCGGGATCGCCACGTTACGACGCTCAATTACCCCGTCACGTAAGACACCGATAATTTGCGAGGCGTGACGCGTCCAATCGTCGGTACGATGATTCCCGGTGTACATCACGTGAAGGGTGTCATCAACGACGAATCCACTTCCAGAATAGGCACCATGAGAATCTTCCTTCGTTTCAGGGACTAACGCCACCCCGCGGTCCGTCCAATGGACGAGATCGGGTGAACTGACATGGTACCAATGTTTGAGACCGTGAACTGGCCCGAGCGGGAACCACTGATAGAATAGATGGTACTCTCCATCGTAATATGCGAAGCCGTTCGGGTCATTGAGGAGGCCCGTAGGCGGCTGGATATGGTATCCAAACCGCCACGGGGATGCGGCCGTCTTTGTACGGAGCACCTCCATCTCGAGGGCGCTCACGTCACGGAGTGAACGATAACGTTCGGCCTTCGTCCAATTCATAGTGTCACTTCCTTTTTCATTACGCGGCTTGTTTGACCGCTTCTTTTTTTGCTTGTCGCTTCGCGAGGATGAATGTCAATCCAAATGTCACGGCGAATGCGATAGCCATACCGATGATATATGAGATGATCGAACCAGGTGCGATTGAGATAATTCCCGGTAATCCAGCAGCACCGAGCGCTACTGCCAATACGTCGTTTCCAACGATGAATGCAGAGGCGATAGCTGAACCGACGATGGCTGCGATGAACGGATAACGAAGCTTTAAGTTAACCCCGAACATGGCAGGCTCTGTGATTCCAAGTAATGCTGAGATCCCTGATGCTGATGCGACACCTTTCATCTTCTTATCAGCAGTCAAGAAGAAGACAGCGAGTGTAGCCGCCCCTTGTGCGACGTTCGACATCGCAGCGATTGGGAAGATGAACGATCCGCCAGTTTCGGCGATATCAGCAAGAAGTTGTGTTTCAATCGCGATGAAGCTATGGTGCATACCTGTAATAACGATTGGGGCGTAGAGAAGACCCATGATCAAACCACCGACGAATCCGAGTGAATCATACGTCCATACCAACCCATCAATGATCAAGTTCCCTGCTTCACGTGTGATTGGACCCACGAATGCGAACGTGATGAACGCTGTGAAGAGGAGTGAGAGTAACGGCGTAAGCAAGATATCAAGTGACGCCGGCATGAACTTCCGAATATTGATTTCAAGCTTCGATAAAATATACGTCGAGACGAGGACTGGTAAGACTTGTCCTTGATATCCTAACTTCTCAATCTCAAGACCGAAAATGTTCCAAACCGGAATTTCTTCAACACTAGCCTGTGCATATGCGTTAATCAAGTCCGGGTGAACCATGATCATACCGAGCGCTGCACCAAGATACGGGTTACCCCCGAATCGCTTGGCTGCGGAGAAACCTATGAGTACAGGTAGGAAAACGAAGGCGGCATTTGCGAACGTATTGATCATTGCTGCGAGGTCTGCCATGCCTGGATACTGGTCAATCAATGAACGTCCTTCGAAGAACAAATCCGGTGCCGTCAATAAGTTGTTGATCCCCATCAAGAGACCGCCGGCGACGATGGCCGGGATGATTGGAACAAAAATATCCGATAACATTTTGACGAACTGTTGGAGCGGGTTCATCTTTTTCGCTCCGGCTGACTTCACGTCTGTCGTTGACATGTCTCCAAGACCTGTCAATTGTGAAAATTCAGCATAAACCTTGTTGACCGTACCCTGCCCGATGATGATTTGGTATTGTCCTCCCGTTGAGAACGTTCCCTTAACCACATCAAGTTGTTCGAGTGCTTTCTCATCAACCTTTGACTCATCATTCAATACGAGACGAAGGCGCGTCGCACAGTGGGCTGCTGCCGCAACGTTTTCTTTCCCACCAATCGCCTCTAATATCGATGCTGCTTCTTTTTTGTAATCCATCTTCATTTCCCTCCTAACGTTTCATTCACAAGTTGTCGTGATGGAATTGCTGGAATTGCGCCATAAGCTGTACATGTTAATGCACCCGTTACGTTCGCATATTCAATGTCGGAACTTAAGCGCTCCGTGTCAAATCCGAGCGTCGCCAACCGATATAGATAAGCACCGACGAACGCATCTCCTGCTCCCGTCGAATCGACACTATCAATCGAGATTGAAGGAACGATTTCATGATGCGCGCTTGTCGCAATCAACGTGCCACGAGATCCTAGTGTGATGGCAATCTGTTTGGCGCCTAATTCAAGCAGTGCTTGAACCGCTTCCTCGAGTTGTTCTTCTCCGGTCAACAAGTGTGCTTCTTCTTCGCTCAATTTAATGAAGTCCGATTCCGCGATGAAATGTCTCGCATCCTGTTTGAACTGATCAAGGTCCGTAATCAATGCATCTCGATAGTTCGGGTCAAATGAGATGAACAAGCCATCCCGTTTTGCAAATTGCAATAATTTGAAGTACGCATCTTTTAGTTTTCCATCTAGTAATGCTGTCGCAGAACCGAAATGAATGAGATCACCTTTTTGAATCAATGACAAATCGATGGATTCAAACGCATAATCTCCGTCACTTCCGCGTCGGAACGTGAAGTCCCGCTCTCCGTCCTCTTGAATCGACACAAAAGCGAATGTCGTATCACCCGCTTCAACAAGGTTGTCTGTGCTGACTCCGTTCTCGGTCAACGTCTGCTTCAAGAAAAGACCAAACGGGTCATTCCCCACTTGTCCAAGAAAACTCGACTGTCCACCATGCTTACTGACGACTGCCGCCACATTTGCAGGTGCGCCACCTGCTTTTTTGACGAACGTCGTTCCGTTGACAAGGTCGCTCGATGCATCCTCGCACACCCAGTCAATTAACAATTCGCCGATACAATGTACGGTGTTCATATCGTCCACCTCCAAAAATCTTATAAGTTCTACATACAATTGGTACCGGTTCCAATTTAGAATAAAAAATGTTGCGGAACCGGTTCCGCAACACAAATGTAAACGATTTAATTCAGCTTGTCAACGCTTTCGCGCACTTTTAATTCAAAAATTGTGAACGTTTTCATCGGGACGTCATTTCCTTGTAAAAGTTGAAGCATCATATCTGCCGACTTGGCCCCAGTTCGCCGATACGGAAGATGAACAGTAGTGATTGATGGATGTAAGACTTCCGTAAAATCATAGCCACCAAAGCCACTGACAGAGATGTCATTTGGAACAGAAATCCCCTGATTCGCCAGTCCCTTCAATACACCAAGGGCAATATTGTCCGTTGCACAAATAATGAGTGAGGTCGAGCCAATCTCCTTGGCCAACCGTTCTCCAATCGGAATGGCATCTTCGATTTTAAAGGTTGTCTGAACGACTGTGACGCGTGCATCTGCCTCATGAAGCGCCTTTAAAAATCCATCACGCCGATCTTGTCCGACTGCGATATCCGCCTCCGAAACACCGACGTAGACGACGTCCCGATGACCCCATTTCGTGAACTCTCTACCGAGAGCATATGCGGCTTCATAGTCCGGGTAGACGAGACTGTGCACGTTGTCATGCTGTTGACCAATCAGCAACACCGGAATTTGAATCACCTCTATTGCTTCGAGGTGACGGTCGGTGACAGTCGTTCCTAGCCAAATGATGCCGGCGACCTTTTGTTTGGCGAGGTTGTATAATTGTTCAATCTCTCGTTCCGTCTGTTGTGCCGTGTTGACGACGAGCATCTGATAGCCTCGTTCTGTCAATCGTTCATCGATTCCCATCATCGTACGCGAGGCGGCGTAAGAATCGAGTCGCGGAACGATGACCCCAATCATCTTCGTCTGCTTTGACTTAAGACTTTGGGCGAATTGATTCGGTTCATAATTGGTTTCCCGGATGACCCGATCGAGTTTTTCTCTTGTCGCCTTCCCTACCGACCCACCGTTCAAATAGCGGGAGACTGTACTCTTTGCGACTCCTGCGAGCTCGGCGATATCTTTAATGGTGACCTGCTTCATCCTTACCCCTCCATATGAAAAAAGCTGACGTGCGAGACGCCGTCAGCTTAATGGTTTACTACATATCGTTTCTTGAAATTTAAATAATATAGACCGTTTCGCTTTTCAAATCCGTTTTGAACGAGCACTTGATGCATCTCTTGTTGATGTGGGCTCGTCGGTGGAATCCCGGCGCGAACTGTTTGTCCATCCATCAACTTTGAGTCCAATAAGGCGAGACGCAAACCTTCCGTAGCATATCCCTTATTTTTGTATGCATCGAACACCATTAGGTCAAGTTGGTAAACTCGGGCAAGCTTGAGCAACAAGACTTTACCGACAAGTTTGTCATCGACCATCAAGTCGTAATAAAAGTCTTCTCCGTAACTATGCTCTTCTGCATGATAAAGTTGCTCCGTCCCCATTTCTTCGAGGATCCCTTTCAATTCATCAGCAGAAACGCCATATGAGTTTTCTCCATATTTCTGAAAGTGTTCATATTCGATCTCATCAATTTGGCGAATAGGTTGACGCACGATGTTCATCCCGTGCCCTCCTTAACTAGTAGTTCAATATCTGTCTGCGCTTATTATAAACGAATCCAATCATGAAGCGCAAAAGATAACCGAACGTCAAATCGGTTCAATATGAATATGTACCGAATCGACCGCATGCTGTTCATCCAGTTTCCGTTCGATTTCGTCACATAATTCATGGGCCGCGTCTACGGTCAAATCTCCATCAACTGCAATCGTCACATCGAGCATCACGTGATTTCCTAGATGACGCCCTTTAATCTCCCGAACTTCTTTCACACGTTCAAATTGTTCAATCGTTTCCTCATAAGACTCGACGAGGTGTGGAGGGAATCCGTCAGAAAGCTGATGGGTTGCATCTAAAAAGATTTGGATCGCTGTCCGGATGATCATGCCGGCAATAACAATTGCCAAGACCGTGTCCATCCAAGGCAGTTGGAAATAAGCGAATAGCACACCAAGCGTAGCTCCAACTGAAATCATCGCATCGGCCAAGTTGTCTTTCGCCGCAGCCTTAAGTGCCAATGATTTTGTTTTCTTTGCGAGGTTCAAGTTGAAGCGATACACCCCGAACATGACGAGCGCACTGGCGAACGCGATGACCGCTGCTAACGGGTTCGGTTCTGCATATTCTCCCCCGATTAAATTCGACAGACTATTAAAGAAGACGAAAATACCGACCGCAATCATGATCAATGAAGCGATGAGTGCAGAGATTGTCTCCATCTTCGCGTGACCATATTTATGCTCGGCATCCCGAGGCAACGCCGCAACCCGAATTCCGATATAGACGGCGACCGATGCGATAATATCCGTCGTGTTGTTGAATCCATCGGCTAAAACCGCCTCAGACTCATATAAGTATCCGAAGAACACTTTTAATATAGATAAAATCAAATATGCCGTGATCGACACAATCGCTCCCTTGAGCGCTTTTGGTGGATGATTTGTGGTCTCCATCCGCCCACCTCCTTATTAGCTCAGTTAGTATAGCAGGTGAACTTCGTGTGGGGATAGAGAAACAATGTTTCTTACAGTCAAAATAAATGGAATATATTCCCGGTAGTTTCGTTTAACAAATTTTATGGTAAAGTAAACAGGAAGAGACCTTAGGGTTAAACCGCAAAAGAGGTGAAACAGATGTTTACTGAACGAGATGGAATCAAATTACGATTGGAACAAATTGACAGATTGCTAGTGGATTTAAATCGTGAAGCGAAACAATTGATGGCGCGCCTTCGCGAATTAGATGCCTCTGGAGAAAATCCGCATGAAGTATCCTTAAAACCTGAAGAACGTGACACGTTGAAATCGTCAATCGACGAGACACTCGAAGCACTTCAAAGCCGTTCAAAACGTCCGGTGAACGTGAACGACGAGAAGAAGAAAGAACTCGCTTCTCACAAAGCACTGATCGATGAACTGTCAGATTTACTCAGTAAGAAAAAATGAGACGCGACTGCGTCTCATTTTTTATGAAGGAGCCCGTCCCATGTATATCGTAACCACTTGTTTACGTCCGACAGACGAAGTATTATATCGGGCGCAAACGCATGCCACATCATATAATATGAAATTTGTCGAGCGACGCAAACATTCCATTGAGGAATTGAAAAAGCGGCATCGCCAAGATGTGCTTGTCTTTGACAAGCGACGCGTCGAGTTCACACCATTACAAAGTAAAGAGCCATTCTTTTTTCACCCTTCTAGCTCGGTCTTTCGCGTGAAGCAACTCAGTCGTGGCGGAACAGATCCACTCATTGACGCATTACAAGCAGTACCTGGTGATCGTATTTTAGACTGTACGCTCGGACTCGGATCGGACAGTATCGTCATGAGCCATGCCGTCGGTTCAACCGGAAAAGTAATCGGTCTTGAGAGCCAATTCATAACGGCACAGCTCGTCCGAGAAGGCATGTCCGTATGGGTCGAAAAAGATGAGCAGGTCAATGAGGCAATGCGTCGCATTGAGGTCGTTCATACGAATTCTCTCGAATATTTGAAAACATGTGCGGAAAATTCGTTCGACTGTATTTACTTTGATCCGATGTTCGAAAAGACGATTTCAGAATCGGTTCATCTGAACCCACTTCGTTCAATCGCCGACACCTCCCCACTCTCGGAAGAGTTGATGGTTGAAGCGAAACGAGTAGCTAAGAAACGAATTGTCTTAAAGGCGCATTTCGAGAGCGATGCCTTCAAACGCTATGATTTTACTCACATAAAGCGAAAAACATCGAAGTTCCATTATGGATATATCGACCTGGAGTCTAAGACTATTTAGTTCATATTGACTAAATAGGTCTTTAGACTCTTTTTCTGGTTATTATTTTCTGAATATTGACATTAATCAGACACAAACGGTACATTTACAACAAGCTCACACATTTTCCCATTATTTTTTTACAGGAGGTTCATACAAATGAAAAATCGTTCCATCCGTCGAACGACACTCGCGGCTCTCATGACATCTGCCATGACAGTCAGTATCGTTCCGGCTGCTGGTGCTGCACCGCTATCGGTTGCACCATCTGTACCGACAACGAGCGAGCTCGCTCCGTTCGACCACAACATCATCGATGAAGATCGTCTCGCAAAAGCACTCGAGAAGCGTGGCGTCATCAAAAAAGGATTGTCAGCATCTGAGCGCATGAAAGCGGTCGACGCGTACATCGCGAAAAAACAAGGTGAAGCGAAAGATCCACATAAGCACGACGACGAATTGAATGAGAAGGCTTCAAAAGCAAAAGAGAAGATACATACTCAATTCGAAAAAGAAACTGAACGAATTCTCGACAAAGCGAAAAAGGGACAAGCGAACTACCGTAAAGGAAAACCGAACGGTCAAGTGAAGGTTTCTCCGGCACAACAATCATCTTATAACGGTGCAGTGCGTGAAGATAAGGTCCTCGTCCTTCTCGTCGAGTATAGCGACTTCAAACACAATAACGTCGAACAAGATCCAGGCTATATGTATAGCGATAACTTCAGCAAAGAGCATTATGAAAAATACATGTTCGGTGATGAATCATTCGAACTCTTTAACGGTGAGAAAGTACAAACGTTTAAACAATACTATGAAGAACAGTCAGGTGGAAGTTACACGGTCGACGGTGAAGTTTCGGAATGGCTAAGCGTTCCAGGAACTGCGAAAGACTATGGTGCAGACAAAGGCGATGGCGGTCATGATAACGTCGGTCCTGGTCCACGTCAACTCGTTAAAGATGCGTTGAACGCTGCTGTCGCATCAGGAATCGATCTTGCCGAGCACGATCAATACGATCTTTACGACTTGGATGGCGACGGTGACTTCAATGAGCCAGACGGCCTCGTCGACCACTTGATGATCATCCATGCTGGTACTGGTCAAGAAGCTGGTGGTGGCGCACTTGGTGACGATGCAGTATGGTCACACCGTTGGGTCCTTAACGGCGTTTATCCGGTAGCCAACACAGAAGCTGCAGTTCCTTACTGGGGCGGTAAAATGGCGGCGTATGATTACACGATTCAACCAGAAGACGGCGCAGTCGGCGTCTTCGCACACGAATTTGGACATGACCTCGGTCTTCCAGATGAGTACGATACGCAGTACACAGGTCAAGGTGAGCCAGTACAATCATGGTCAATCATGAGTGGTGGTAGCTGGGCTGGTAAAGTCGCTGGTACAGAGCCAACAAGCTTCTCACCACAAAACAAAGAGTACTTCCAAAAAATCATGGGTGGAAACTGGGCGAACATCACAGAAGTCGACCTTGAAGATATCAACTCACAAGGTTTTGTCTCACAACTCGACCAATCTGTGACGAAGTCAAACAACCCAGGAATTATCAAAGTCAACCTTCCTGATAAGAAGATTAAAGGAATCGAACCAGCTTATGGCGAGCGCTACTACTACTCGACAAAAGGTGACGACATCCATACGGAAATGGCTACACCTAGCGTAAAACTTGGTGCGGACGGTGTCCTCACATTCGATTCATTCTATGAAGTCGAATCAGATTACGACTACTTGTATGTGAAAGCCGTCAGCGGCGGTAAAGAAGTTGTCCTCGATGTGTTCGGTGATGACGTCAACGGTGCAAACGAAGCTGGATACCCTGCTGAGACGACGAACGGTGCATGGGTTAACAAGTCTTATGACCTCTCACAATTCGCTGGACAAGATGTACAGATCGTATTCGAATACGTGACAGATGGCGGCGTCGCAATGAAAGGCTTCGCGGTCGACAACTTGTCAATCCAATCAGAATCAGCAACACTCTTCGCAGATGATGCGGAAGGTGCTGAAGCCGTCACACTTGATGGATTTGTCAACTCAGACGGATACGATTCAAAACCGCATTACTACTACCTCGAATGGCGTAACCATGCCGGGTCGGATATGGGTCTTCTCAACGGCCGTGGCGTGAAATACAACACTGGTCTTGTCGTATGGTACGGTGATGACTCGTACACAGACAACTGGGTCGGTGTCCACCCTGGTGAAGGCTTCCTCGGTGTCGTCGACTCTCACCCAGAGGCGCTCATCGGAAACTTGAAAGGGAAAGAGACAGTTGCAGGTAGCACGCGTTACCAAATCGCTGATGCTGCATTCAGTCTTGATAAGACACTCGCTTGGTACATCGATTCACCAAGTCGTGGTGTGTATGATTACAAAGCACAAGCTGGCGTGAAGCAGTTCAATGATGCGAATTCGTACATCAACTCACTCATCCCAGATGCAGGACGTAAACTTCCGCAATACGGACTCGTCATTGACGTTGTCGGTGAGGCGAAAGACAACTCTGCAGGTGCTGTTTGGATCCGCACAAAATAAGCTTGAACCATTTGACCTCCAGTCTTCTAACAAAGAAGATTGGGGGTCTTATTATTCTGAAAAAGCTTGAAAAATGGAATGAACGTGTGTAACATAGTTGGTGTAACGCCTCTGTAGGTTAGTGGCAGACCTCAGCAATGGTAATGCTGCAGCACGAGTTCGATTCTCGTCGGAGGCATCAAAAATACCGCTCAACGAAGCGGTTAAGAGCACTTCCTGTTTATGACAGGAGGTGCTTTCTTTTTGTCATTGCACAGAAATTGCACAGTTTCCGTTTTTCTGTGTCGTGAGCGCCGCTTTGTCGAATCGGTTTTCAATTTGTCGAACGATTATCCTTCATAGCTGAGTTTGCAAGTCCACATTATAGAGTAGAAATAGCTAAAGGTCTCCTTTGCTTGCTAATACACTTCAGAATGAGTCTCCTTCACCACCTTGACATCATTTCCGTTCCTCTATAAACTTGAAAAGTTGAAATCATTGAATAGTTAGAGGAAGGAGCATGATGCATGCTAAACGAATGGTTATGGATTCCTTCTGCCATCCTTACACTCGGTCTTCTCGTCCTCAGTTACAAATTGTTTGGACGGGTCGGATTATATGCTTGGATTGCGATGGCTTCGGTTGTCGCAAATATTCAAGTCACACAACAGATTGTAATTGGCGGATACATTTTTACGCTAGGTAACATCGTATACGGTTCGCTTTATTTAGCGACTGATATTTTGAACGAAAAACACGGACGAGCTGCGGCTCGAAAAGGGGTATGGCTCGGGTTCTTCATTTTGATTGTTTCGACTATACTCATGCAGTATGCCCTCTTGTATGAACCGTTCGAAGAAGCGCTCTTCATGCACGAAAGTTTTGAGGCACTCTTCTCGATGCTTCCGTTGATCACACTTGGTAGCCTTGCTGCTTACCTCGTCTCTCAATTGTTTGACGTCTTCGTCTACTCGAAGATTCGCGCCAAAACGGGCGAGAAAAAACTTTGGCTCAGAACGACAGGTTCTACCGTGCTCTCACAGTTAATTGATACGTTCACTTTCTGTATTATCGCTTTCTGGGGAATGGATTGGGACATCTGGTGGAACATCTTCATTACAACGTACGTTGCAAAATTCGTGATTGCTTGGATGGCAACACCATTCATGTACTATGCAAAACGCACGAATCCTCAAGATGAAACCGAACAAGACGCTGCATAAAATAAGCCGTAACTTCACTGTCGAAGTTACGGCTTTTCTTATGATCGTTCAATCTGGATACGCACAGCATAAGGACGGGCTTCTTCAATCGACGCCGACTCTCGACAGACAGTGATCGCCTTGAACGCATCAATGGCGACCGCTTCGATCGTTTGATCGTTCATTTCGACTTCGAGAATGGTATAGGCAGGTAAACGCTTGAGTTTAACCCACTCTCCGTTACGTTTTTTTTCATAGATGACTGGTGTTTGAATCGAGTAACGTCGGAGTAAATCATGTACATTCATCTGATCTCCTCCCTATTTAAATCGTACACCTATTATAGAAAGCGTTTTCACATTTGTAAAGCGAGCTTATCTAAAAATTATACTCATTTCCACTTCATTTCGAATTGTAAATGTCCGATATAGGGAGTAGAGAAATGGGGTGAATTGATGCGTTATCGCAGACAGGAAACTTTTCGCTATATTCTACCGAATCCCCGCACGATCCCTTATCGACTCGTTTGGGAAGAGAAGGAACTTTATGATGGAGAAGGACTTCTATTGAATGTGAGTTCACATGGACTGAAATTGCGATCCGATTATCTTTTCCCACTATCCGATGATTTGCAGGTCCACTTCGTCCTCGATCTCGTTCCGACTCTTCAACCTATTGAGTTGATTGGACATGTCAGACATCGCAGTCAATTAGGTTCATTATACGATTATGGTATTTTGCTTGATGCCAAAATGGAAGAAACGCAACAACTTGTCACGATGATTAAAATGTATGCACGTGAAAATAAATGAGAACATGCGCCATCGCATCTTCTCATTTTTTCGTGTTTCCAAAAGAGGGTATACTACTATTATGACTATCATTGGGTGAGGTGTTCGTATGACGAGAAAATTTTTATTGATTCCATGGGGTATGGCCATTGCTTTTGCTATTTTTGGTCCAAACGTACCGTTTGACGGGCGATTCTTACTTGATTTTGTGACGTATAATACAGATGCTTACGAAGGCTACTCTCTTTCCTTATTCAGTATTCTAGGTGTATTTCCATTAGCCATGTTCCCGCTGCTTTGGTCAGAAGTGAACCAATTGAAGCCAAATCCGCTGTTAGCGGCAATTAGTAGTTTTTTCGTAGGAGGCTTCTTACTCGCTCCCTATTTGGCTTTCGCGAGACAATCCCCTTATCCAACTCCCGTTAAACCGCTTCCGACACGTATCCTTGGTGTCGTATTGTTGCTGGTGACAATCGGATTGTTTATCGCCGCCGCAAATACAGGGAATGTAGCAGAATATTGGTCGTATGTGGAGAACAATCAGTTCGTCCGAACGATGACCGTCGATTTCTTTTTATTGGCATTTATTCAGATCACGTTAATGAATCGTGATGCGAAGCGTTATAAGATGAGCCTTTGGCCTCTTCCATACATTCCCCTATTTGGCTTGATCTTCTGGCTCATGATCCGGCATCAAAAACCGTTTAACGAGGCACCACCAAAACGTGAGCGGGCCGAGATGAAACATTGATATCCCGTTTTGACTCATGAACCGTTATACTAGTTAGTAGTTTTGTAATTAAAGGAGATTATCGCATGCGCTATTTTCAAGTCACCTCTTATGTGACTGTTAAGAATGAAGAACTTGTCTTGAATGAATATGTAAAAGTGCCAAATCCAAAAGTAGATCAATTTTTAAAAGAAACGCTAGAGCTTGATCTGTATGATGATCAAGTGACGTTGCGTGAATGTGTTGTCGCAAAAGGAAAGTGGGAATGCCCTGTCGGTGACTTCGTCATCACAGAACATATGGATGAAAAGAAGTTTAATCGTCTACAAAACAGCCGTTCCTCAAAAACGAAAAAGTAACCTCGACACGAAAAACCTCCTTGTCTAATCGACGAGGAGGTTTTGTCTTACAAGTTAATCCCTTTATTCATCCGATTCTTCATCGGGATCTGGATCAGGGTGTTGGGTCGGAGCCGGTTTTTGTGCCGGGTTTGATTCATCATCCGGAATTGGATCTGGATGTACCCCTGGTTGTGATTCGTCTCGTTTCATCGTATCCCTCCTTCATCGTTACTCCATTTGTTTATCCGTTTTGTTTATAGATGAAACGTATCAGTGTATATTTTGATTCCCAATCACTCGTCTTGAGATGGCTTTTTCAATCTCTACGATGATAAATACGACGGCTCCAAATGCCACTGGATAAATCCAATCTTCCCACGTAAGTGGAGCGGTCCCGAATAGCGTATGCATGAACGGAACATACGTGATGAACAATTGTAGGGCGATGAGCAGTCCAGATACGAGGAACGCGATTTTATTGTCGAAGAAACGACGATTGAACGCCGGAACCAACTCAGTGCGACAGTTATATAAGTGGAACAACTGTGCCATGACAATCGCATTTAAAGTAATGGTCTGTAATTTCTCGGTCGAGTAATCGAAATCTCCGAGCATGTAGTTGATCCATAAACTACCTCCCCCGATTAATATCGACACGAATGTGACACGGAAGATGTAATAGCGACTGAGAAGTGGTACGTTCGCCGGTCGTGGAGGACGCTTCATCGTACTCTCTTCAAGTGGTTCAAAGGCAATCGCCAATGAAAGCGTAATCGCGACGACCATGTTGACCCATAAGATTTGAACTGGGCTGAGTGGAGCTGCTGCCCCGAGTAAAATACTCATCGCAACGAGTAACGCCTGTCCACCGTTCGTAGGGAGTAGGAAGAGAATCGTTTTCTTCAAGTTGTCATAGACACGTCGACCTTCACGGACGGCGTTATAGATGGTTTTGAAGTTATCATCGACAAGAACCATTTGAGAGGCTTCTTTTGCGACTTCCGTCCCTTTGATCCCCATTGCGACCCCGATATCGGCACGTTTTAAGGCCGGTGCATCGTTCACACCGTCTCCGGTCATCGAGGTGATCAATCCATTCTCTTGTAACCCTTTCACGAGACGAAGTTTATCGTTCGGACTCGTTCGGGCGAATACGTCATTATGAACCGACGCTTCTTTGATTTCTTCATCAGACATGTCTGTCAGCTCTCGACCCTCTAGCGCACCTTCCACTTCCATACCGAGTTCTTTTGCGATGGCGACAGCCGTATCCTTATGGTCACCCGTGATCATTTTAATTCGGATCCCAGCATCGCGACACGCGGCGACTGCGTCAATCGCCTCTTGACGTGGCGGATCGACGATACCAAACAAACCGAGGAAAGTCAGACCATCTTCAACGTCCTCATGATCAATCGATTGTTTTGAACTGTCGACACGTTTTAATCCAGCACCGAGGACACGCTGACCGCGGTCGGCAATCTCTTTTCGTTTTTCATCCCAATATTCTTGTTTGAATCCGTCTGTTGCCGCCATATCAAATAAGCGATCCGGAGCCCCTTTCACGAAGGTCATGCGCTCGTCTTTATATTCAACGAGCGTCGCCATGTATTTGTACTCTGAATCAAATGGGATTTTAGAGATGACTTTAAGACGCTCAATCGGGCGCTCTGCTTTCTCAGCGACAGTTAATAAACAAGCTTCAGTCGGATCTCCGTTGATGACCCATTCTCCATCTTCTTTGTTCAACTGTGCATCGTTACACGTCTTCCCAACAGTTAATAGGTCAATCATTGACTCATCGTCATCCAAGTCAAACGGTTGACCGTTCAATTCTAAGTCTCCGTTCGGTGCATACCCGCTCCCTGACACCTCAATGTCATGTTTCGCCGTCACGATTTGTTTGACGGTCATCTCGTTTTTCGTCAACGTTCCGGTCTTATCGGTACAGATGACCGAGACTGCACCTAACGTCTCAACAGATGGCAAACTTCGAACAATTGCTTTTTGTTCAGCCATATTTCGGACCCCGAGCGCCAAGATAATCGAAATGACAGCTGGTAATCCTTCCGGAATGGCCGCGACTGCTAGACCAATCGTCGTTAACATGAGTTCGACTGGTTCATAATCTCGTAAGAAATAACCGAATGCATAAATAATGACTGAGATAATTAGGATGGCGATGGAGACGGTCTGACCAAACTTCGTCGTCTGACGAATCAGTGGCGTCTTCACGGTTTGTACTTCTGAAATGGACGCATTGATTTGACCAAGTTCCGTACCTTCTCCGATTGCCGTCACAATGGCTTTTGCACTTCCGGTCGCCACACTCGTTCCTGAATAGACCATGTTCTTGCGATCTGCGAGCACGGCCTCTTCTTTAACGATGTCTGTTTTTTTCTCGACCGTTGTGGCCTCACCGGTCAATGCGGATTCTTCCACTTTAAATTTTTCCGCTTGAATGACCCTTGCGTCGGCTGGTACTTTGTCGCCGGCAGCAAGCACGAGAATATCCCCGACGACGAGATCACTTGAATCAATCTCGGATTGTTTACCATCGCGAATGACGGTCGCTTTCGTCTCTAGCAACTTTTTGATTCCTTCTAGTGCTTCTTCCGCTTTATTCTCTTGAAGATAACCGACAACTCCGATGACCGTCACAACCAAGACGATGACAATCGTATCGATGTATTCGCCAAGGAAACCGGTGACAACTGCCGCTCCTAAAAGAACATAAACGAGAATATCATTGAACTGTCTTAAAAATTTTATGATTTCAGGCGTCTTCTCCTTTTCAGGTAGGACGTTTTTTCCGAACTCCTCCTGACGATTAGTGACCGTTTGCTTCGAGAGACCTGATTCCACATCAGTCTCCACGTGGGACTGAACCTCGTCTACCTCGAGCGCATGCCATTCCCTGTTTTCGTTCTGCATGTTCCTTCCTCCTCGACCAATACTTTATGAAACATCTATCCCCTATCTGTTCCCAATCTGATGCGGCTCGACACGTCCAAACTTGTATAATTGATGTCATTTTTCAAAGAAAACGCTCCCATGATTCTTTATTTCTTCATGTAAACGGTATCATGAATCAATTTTGATTTTTCTGATGAAAATGGCTTTACAGAAGCCTTTCAATCATTGAATATAGAAGAAATTATGAATGAATACAGATAGATAGAAAGAAGGAAGAGTTTATGGTCATTATTCAAGGAATTGCACTTTTACTGCTCATCCTCGCCTTGTTCACACTTTTCAGTTACAAGGCGCCATACGGAATGAAAGCGATGGGCGCATTGGCAGGTGCGGCAATCGCAAGCTTTCTCGTCGAAGCATTCAACGCTTATGCCATCGGCGGATTACTGCCACTCCCTTTATATGAAGAAGTCGGGCAGGCAGCCGGTTCATTATCTGGTCCTGCTGCCGCGGCACTCGTCGCCATCGCACTCGGAATCAATCCCGTTTATAGTTTAATGATCGGGTTATCCGTATCTGGTTTCGGGATTCTTCCTGGATTTTTCGCAGGATATATCTTGGCTCTGGCTGGCACACGAATCTATCGCTATCTTCCGACAGGTGTCGATATGATTTTCTACGTCATCGTGATGGCACCGCTCGCACGTCTTGTCGCTACTGGCGTGGACCCACTGGTTTCAAATACACTTGCACAAATCGGTGCAGTCATCGAACTCGCCGCGACGCAAAACCCGGTCGTCATGGGACTCGTTCTCGGTGGAATCGTTACTGTCGTGTCGACGTCACCTCTCAGCTCAATGGCTTTGACAGCGATGCTCGGATTGACAGGTGTGCCGATGGCGATTGCCGCTCTCGCGTTGACTGCATCCATTTCGATGAACTACCTGTTGTTCCGTCAACTGAAAATCGGTACGAAAAAAGACCAGCTTTCTGTAGCCATTGAACCGTTGACACAGGCCGACCTCATCTCGGCGAATCCAATCCCCATCTATAGTGTGAACTTTGTAGGGGGTGCAATCGCAGGATTGATTGTGGCGATGACCGGTATGATTAATGATGCCCCCGGGTCGGCTGCGGGTATTCCTGGTCTACTCGTCATGTATGGTTTTAACGACTGGCAGACCGTCACACTGACAGCTGTTGTTTTATTCATCCTTGGAATCGGATTCGGATTGATTGGAAGTCGACTCTTTAAAAACTTCCCGATTGTCCGACATACGGAAAAAGTTGAATCAACAGAAGAAGATGCCGCATAAAAAATCGATGCACGCTTGAACAATTCGTTCGGCGGCATCGATTTTTTATTTTGTTTTAGTAAGTGTAGTTTCAATTCTCACTGGTGTTCTATAGATAGGGAAGTAATCAGACAGTCCGTGCTGTTGTATATGAATGGTATTCAATTGTTGATAAATCTCCTCGTTAAAAATACATTGACCAATGTAGTAAGGAAGTGGTTCATCTCCAGAAAAACTCAATTTAAATTTAAAGAGTGCGTCCTGTCCCGTTGCACCTCCACCAAGATGCAAATGCGTTTTTCCTTTTTCCCTTGCTCGACGAATCATTTCACTAAATAAGAAATGATTCGGACGAAGAGGTAAGTATTCTTTCAGAGAACCTCCCAGATGATAGTTTGCTCCATCGTCTCCGTACAGTACTAAAACTCCTGCAATCACAGTATTTTCAAATACAGCAAATAGAAACTCGGATTCGAATGATTCACTTGTCATCAAATTATTGAAATAAGAATCGGGATAATAATAGTCGTCAATCGCACTCCTGCGATTCATGGTCGCCTCATATAGATGCATGAACGTATGCATATCCGAGGCGTCACCACGCACGACAGTCAACTGTTCACGAATTGCTCGTTTCACATTTCGCTTCGTCATTTTATGGAATCGTTCGGTCAATTTTTCAAACGGTTCATTCAGTTGAACGTGCACCGTCTGTCGAACGGGGACCGCCTTCCCAAACGCTTTCATAATGGCATGATCCATCCTAAGTGGATGATAGCGAATCGTTTCAGTTACCGTTCTATCATTCTCCTCAAGCGCAACAAAATGTTGGCGGGCAATCATTACTTCATCGTCCGTGAACTCTCCTACTCGGAACGGACCACCATACCCGTAAGCTGTCACAAGATCATCGTAATTTTGATTAATACGTCGTCGAATGTAAGGATAAACCAACATTCCTTTCGATGTGGCAGCGACAAACATTTCTTGCCTATCATTATATTCACAGTTCGCATTGATATAATCAAAATGATCATATACATCACAAGATATCAAATCTAACCATTTCTCCCATTCCAAACGGTCTTTAATGATTTTGAATTCCATCATTTCATCCCCTTTTTAGTAAGTGATTTCCATAACCACTTTTCCCATTTGAGGATTATTACACCAATGAAAAAATTAACTTTTTGTTGTTAACAATCAATGACTGTTAAATATCATTCACTAAATAAACATCGATAGTTCTCTTTTAATTTTCAGTGAACTACTCGCCACTTATTTGCTTCGCAAATTGAAGTGGGAGCTTCTTGGGAAGACCGTGCTCTTATTAGCCACGGTTATGGACCAAGCTCGTCGGGCAGTCCCTGCCCTGAAGGATTGTCAGTCGGCCAGCCTCAATAGGTTGATGCTCGCGTTGATGTCACGGTCATGA